>JBLZXS010000379.1:0-8050 GCA_050285325.1 Acinetobacter sp. | reverse complement strand
AAACAAGTCTTTGCTGATTTGTTGGCTTTTGAAACCGTGAGTGACCCAGAACTTTTAAAAACCGTAGATCAAATCATTGCTGATGTGCGTCAGCATGGTGATGCTCATGTTCTTAAACTCACTCAACAGTTCGATCGACATCCAGCGCATCAGTTTTCAGATCTTGAACTTACTCAAGAACAACTCAAAACGGCCTTTGATGGTTTGGAATCGGAAGTTCGTGAAGCTTTAGAATTGGCTGCAAATCGAATCCGTGAGTTCCATCAAGCGCAAAAGCAGGATGGCTGGACTTATGTGGATGCTTTAGGCAATACACTGGGGCAAAAAATCACGCCGCTTGATCGTGTCGGGATTTATGTGCCGGGTGGCCTAGCCTCTTATCCGTCTTCAGTGTTGATGAATGCTGTACCTGCGCATGTTGCTGGTGTTACTGAAATTATTATGGTGGTTCCAGCGCCGAATGGCGAGTTGAATCCATTGGTGTTGGCTGCGGCTTATTTGGCAGGTGTGACTCGTGTATTTACCATCGGTGGTGCACAAGCTGTAGCAGCTTTGGCATATGGTACAGAAACTGTTCCGGGCGTAGATAAAATTACCGGTCCAGGTAACCGTTTTGTTGCAGCTGCCAAACGTGCTGTGTTTGGCCAAGTCGGTATCGACATGATTGCCGGACCTTCTGAAATTCTGGTTTATGCCGAAGGTAAAAATAACGCGAAATGGCTGGCAATGGATCTATTGTCACAAGCTGAGCATGATACTGTGGCTCAAGCTGTGTTCATTACACCCGATGAACAGCTTTTAAATGATGTTGAGCAAGCCATTGAAGACCATCTAGCTGAATTGCCTAAAGCTGAAATTGCACGTACATCTATTGCCAATCGTGGGGCTTTGATTTTGGTGAAAGATCGTGCCGAGGCGATTGATTTAATTAATCAAGTTGCTCCTGAACATTTAGAGCTTTGCTTGGATGAAGCACAGGAAATGGTTGAAGATATTCGCCATGCGGGTGCAATTTTTATGGGGCGTTATACGCCTGAAGCCATTGGCGACTACTGTGCAGGTCCAAATCATGTTTTGCCGACCTCGGGTACAGCACGATTCTCGTCACCGCTGGGCGTGTATGATTTCCAGAAGCGCTCAAGCCTGATCATGTGTTCGCAAGAAGGCGTGAAAACTTTAGCGAAGACCGCTGATGTATTAGCGCAGCAAGAAAACTTGGATGCCCATGCGCGTTCAGCACGTTATCGTTATCAGTAATGAATTATTGGCTAGATGAAAAATCTAGTTTTTAAAACTATAAACCTCTCCCTAACCCTCTCCTAAAAGGAGAGGGAAGCTCATTTGATAAGAATATTTGAGATTCTATTCAATCACTTATGAGATGGAGATTCCTCTCCCTGAACGAGCTTTAAGCACTGCTTTAAAGCGAAGTACAAGAGAGGTTAGGAGAGGGAAATAAGAGAAAACAAAATGTCGAATATTACTAATGAACAAATGCGTTTTTGGAGTCCAGATGTACGTGAATTAGAACCGTACACACCGGGTGAACAACCGAAAATCCAAAACTTACTTAAACTGAATACTAACGAAAATCCGTATCCACCCTCTCCAAAAGTGGTAGAAGCGGTTCAAAAAGTTTTAGCCAACTCTGCTGATGTATTACGTTTATATCCGGACCCTGATGCATCAGAGTTGAAAGCGGCGATCGCAAAGCAACAAAATGTAGCCATCGAGCATGTTTTTGTGGGTAATGGTTCAGATGAAGTTCTAGCACATATTTTTAAAGCATTTTTTGTCCAAAAATTACCCGTGCTCTATCCCGATATCACTTATAGCTTCTATCCTGTTTATAGCCAATTTTTCGGAATTTCAGCCAATACTAAAATTTTGCCTTTAAATGACGATTTTGAAATTGTGGTGGATGATTATAAGCAGCCGAATGGCGGGATTATCATTACCAATCCAAATGCACCCACCAGTATTGCTTTGGGTTTGTCAGCAATTGAAGAAATTCTACAAGCCAATCCAAATTCTGTAGTGGTCATTGATGAAGCCTATGTCGATTTTGGTGCTGAATCTGCTGTAGCTTTGGTTGAAAAATATGAAAACTTGGTGGTCTGTCAAACCACGTCTAAGTCTCGTTCGCTTGCTGGATTGCGCGTTGGCTTTGCAATTGCACAGCCGCATCTCATTGCCGCTCTTGAAGCAGTGAAAAACAGCTTTAATTCATACCCGATGGATCGATTTGCGATTGCTGCTGCTGTGGCATCTTTTGAAGATCAAGCCTATTTTGAAGCCCAAAATCAGAAAGTGATCGCAAGCCGTGAAAAGTTGGTTACCCAGTTGACTGAGCTGGGATTTAAAGTATTGCCATCTAGTGCGAATTTTATTTTTGCGTCATTACCCAATAAAGATGCCGGTAAATTGGCAACGGAACTACGTGAACGTGGCATTATCGTGCGCTACTTTAATAAACCGCGAATTAATCAATTTTTACGTATTACCATCGGTACAGATGAGCAAAATCAACGCTTGGTTGATACTTTGAAAAACGATATTTTGGCGTGATTTAGGAAATCTACTTCAACCCTCCTTTATCAAAGGAGGGCTTAGAAGGGATGATGAATGTCGCTATCCTTGCGCTTGGTTAAAGCAGTGCTTTAACTTGCTCAGGATTGGCTTTCTATTCAGCTTGATCATAGGTGTTGATTAAGTCCAGCATAGCTGAAACTTTATCAAAACATTCCTGATATTCTGCATCACAATCTGAGGCAATAGTGATTCCTCCACCTGCCCAAATGGAAACATCTTCCTGATATTTTTGGATTGAACGAATTAAAATATTCCAAGAACCGGTACCATCAAAATTAAAATAGCCCATTGACCCACAATACGCCCCACGTGGAGCGCCTTCTAGTTCATCAATAATCTGCATCGCACGAATTTTGGGTGCACCTGTAATGGAACCTCCAGGTAATGCAGACATTAAAACATCGAAAGGATTTGTATTTTGCTTTAATGTGGCTGTGACTTCGCTGACCATATGATGGACTTGATTAAACGATTCAATTTCGAAAAGTTGAGGTGTTTTAACCGATCCTGTTTCAGCATATACGCTCAAATCATTGCGCAATAAGTCGACAATCATGACATTTTCAGCCTGATCCTTTTTAGAATGTATCAAGACTTGTTTGGCATGTTCATCTTGTTTAAGGTCAGCGTAACGCGGCATTGTACCTTTGATGGGGCGAGTGACAATTTTTCGATTTTCTTCAAAATTAATAAACAATTCAGGTGAACAGCTTAAGAGTTCAAAATTCGCAATTTTTAAATAACCAGAATAAGGAGCATCGGTGAGTTTCCATAATTTTTCAGCGGTAGCTAATAATGAACCCTGTGCTTTTGCTGTAAATTCTTGAGTCAGATTAATTTGATAGCAATCACCGGCTTTAATATAGTCTTGAACTTTCTTAAAGGCAGTCACATATTCACTTTTATTCCAGCGTGCGGTACACGATTGAGTGAGTGAAAATAAAGGAGGTTTTTTGTGTGGTATTGCATCCTGAATAACTTGATAAATATGTTCAGCCTCGGCTTCATCACTAAAAAAAGTCCAACCCTGAGAGGTGAGTTTGAGATAACTGCGAAATATACCTAAAAATAATGATGGTTGACTTTTTTGTTGAATCGAAACGTGTTGCTGGGCTGCATGGTCATAGCTGACAAAGCCAATCAATCCACCATTAAAGTCAGAACAATGGTTTTGAATATTTTTTTTGAAAAAATGAGTTAAATTAATAGATTGTGATTTTTCTTGATATTGATTTAGTGAAACTCGTTTGAAATTTTGAGTAATTTGACCTTGTTTAAGCATATATTCAGATGCAGAAAAAGCAATCACAGGGTGGTTTACATTTTTTAAATAAATCAAATGTGTGAGATGTGATAAGGCAGACAATAGTTGGGTAGGGGTAAGCCATTGTTCAGTCAACAATTTTTGAAAAATAACAGGATTGTTCATACGATGTTAAATTATAAAAGGCTATACAGAGATAACCTATTCTATAACAATATTTATGCAGAAAAACTGTAAATACCGTTTATCGGTAACATATGGATTACGACCAACAGCAGTTGAACAAAAAATGACACACATATAACTTTAGTAGGGCAAACAGGCTGCTCAAGGAAAGACTCCATTGTTGTCCAAAAAACAAAAAACAACATGGAATATCGAGTGGTTGACAATCAAAAAAATAATACTCTTGGGAGAGTAAAAGATGAAAAAATTTACTAAACTTGCTTTAGTTTCTTCATTAGCAATTAGTGCAAATGCGATGGCAATGCAAGCAATGGATGATGCTTCATTGGGTGCTACAACTGGTCAAGATGGTATTAACATCGGGATTGGTATTTCTAAAATCGAAATCGAAAAGCTATTTATTCACGATAATGACGGTTTAACTTTAAAAGGGACAGCGCCTGTTGCGGCGAATGGTTCAACACCTGCGGTACCTGCATCTGCAGATTATAATGGTGGTACAAGCACTGCTGGTGCGATCTATATCAAAGCGAATGGTACTGGTGCTACTGCAACTAAGGGTATTGTGATTGGTGCAAATTATGATGATGCTGGTGCTTACTTACTGCCTTCACGTAACTTGGCTGATTTGCAAATTGACTCTGATGCAGGTGGTGGTAACCCATTCATTAACATTGCAGCGCAAGTATCAGGCTTAGATATCAACATCGGTGAGGTTGGTGTTGTGGGATCTGCTGCTGTACCAGCAGCGAATGCAGCAACAATCCGCCGTGGCGGCACAGGTACTGAAAACGCAATTTTAACCGGTCTTTCAATTAAAACAGGTCCACTGGCTGCAAATATTCAATTGGGTGCTGCACCACAAGGCGCGATGATTAAATTGAATGCAACTATGACTGGTGGTTTAACCATTACCGATTTGGGTATTCTGGATAACTCAACCAAAACCGCAACGCGTGCAGCAGGTGTGATCCACCTAGATAAAATTCAAGTGGCGGATGCGAATAGCCGTAACTTGACATTGAACCAAAACATCAGTGTATTTGGTGAAGAAGGTAACGATAAAGGCTATGTACGTATCGTAAGTACAAGCGGTGCCCACGATAACTACATCAAAGGTATCCATTTAGGTAGCAAAACTGCTGCATCTATTGGTGATATGGAAGTTCAAGGTATGCAAACTTACTTTAGTCCAGCACAGGGTGTTTATGTACCAGGTGCGGTTATCACAATCCGCGGTCACTAAGTTTTTGCTTGAAAAAGCGCGTGTTTACACGCGCTTTTTTTTACATAAATATTATTGAAGTTTGCAAAAAAATAAAAAAAATACTGTTTTTTTTGCGAAAAAAAGGTATCTTGCTAAAACAGGGAAGTAGAGTTTCTACTCTAAAATAATGAAAAATGGCACGTCATGCCGATAACTAGAAAAGTTAGATAATATGTTAGAGATCGCATTAGGCTCGGCATTGATGTATTACTTTGCCACAGAAGCTTTTGATATAAAGAAAAAACCAGCCGAGGCTGTGTATTACACCGAGACTTTAGACTCTCGTAATGATTCTTTCACCCGTATGCATCGTGAAACTGTCCAGGTTAAACCCGCAATCATAGATCAATTTCGTGGCATTGTTCACCAAGCCTATGATTATAGTTGTGGTTCAGCTGCGTTAACGACCTTATTAAATGGTTATACCAACCTCAATGCCACTTTAACCGAACAACAGGTTATGGACGGTCTGATGAAGTTTGGTGAGACTGACAAGATTGTTGAGCGCCGTAGCTTTTCACTACTGGATATGAAACGTTTTGTCAGTGCAATTGGCTTTGAAAGCGGTGGTTATCGCGGAGAATTTAGTGATTTGGTGAAACAAGGGCAACCTGCCATTGTGCCAATTTCCTATGCAGGTTTTAAACATTTTGTCGTATTTAAAGCCTATAAAAATGGCCGTGTCTATGTGGCCGATCCCGCATTGGGGAATATCAGTTTCGATGAAGTGCGTTTTAAGGAAATTTGGGAAAATAACACCTTATTCTTAATTAATGTTGCGCCAGAAAACCGCAAAAATTTATTGGCTTTACAAGATTCGGATATGCGTCATGTAGAAGATGCAACCGTGAATCGTTATGCCTTGGTAAATATGCAATATCCACAATTTTATACGGATAAAATTGCCGACAAAGCATCAACGATTCGACTTGATAAAAATAGGAATGAAGAATCAGATTCTTATGGGGACCTAAATTATAATTTCTTGCGTCTTTATTATAAAAATAAATAACGTTTAAGAAAAATTGAGCTTAAAAAAAATAAAAAACTGGTGGGATGGAATATGAACAGTAAATGGATGAACAAAACCCTGTTGGCAATCAGTATTCAAATGGCAATAGGAGGGGTGTATGCAGCTGAAGAATCAGCACTGGGAGAATATGAAGTTGTAGATCAGCAAGAAGAAGTTGAATCAACAGCGTCAAAGCCTGCAGATGTTAACTCAGTAGTAGAGGATAATGCTGTAGAAGAGCCAGCATTAGGCGAGTATGAGACTGTAGATGAGCAGGAAACACAAGTTGAAGCAGTAGCGGCACCGTCTGTAGATGCGAAGCCTGGAGTAGAAACACCACCAGTGGATGAAAAATCGCAAGCGTCTTCCGCCCTCCAGCAGCAAGAAGGCGACGCTAGTAAAGAAGCCAACTTACAAGAAGTTTTTACATCAAATGAAAGACAATATTCATTAATTAAAAAGGGTGATATTTCATCTTATTATGATATTGACTATACCTATTATCGTGATACACAGCTTGATATGGAAATGGCGTCGGGTCAGCTGTATCAACTGCGTGTTCAAGAAAATGCAACACACTCAATTACTAATACTTTTACTGGACAGTACGGTATTTTAGATAATTTAACCTTTACTGCTTCATTACCCTTAGTAGCAAAAACAGATTTATTAAAGGATACCTCTGCGGCAGGTTTAGGTGATATTTCATTTGGTGCGCGTTGGGAGCCCTTTCCATTACAAGCGGGTCGTTTACCACTGATTTTATTTGGTAATTTGTCAACCAAAAGTGGTGATAGTCCATACGAAGTGAACTCTGCGACTGACTTAGCCACAGGTAAGGGCTACTATTCTGCTGGCCTTGGCGCAAGTACACGTAAATATATCGATCCTGTGGTGCTGTTTGCTTCAGTTTCAGCAAACTATGGCTTTAAAGAAACGGGTCTAAACCAACGCCGTGGTAGTCGTGTTATTGATGAGTTTGAACCAGGCATTAGCGGTGGTTTTGCTTTTGGTTTTGCATACTCATTTAACTATGACGTATCGATGACCATGTCGTATCAACAAAGTTTTAATACAGGCTCTGAATTTACCTACAGTAGCGGTGAATCCTATTCGCCGGCTGATCAAACCAGTTCGACTTTAGCAATTTCTCTTGGAGTACGTGTATCTCCAGAGACGATTGTAAACGGTACGGTAGGCTTAGGTTTGACGGAAGATGCGCCAGACGTTTCATTGGGTTTGTCATTCCCACTTGATATTTTAGGCTTTGGTAAGAAAATTCGCTAAGAGGACGGTCGTATGTATAAAATTCGACTCAGACCGCTCGTTAGCGCTATTCTCTTAACGGGCTGTTCAAGTGCTACATTTGCACAGTTAGGTACCAATCTTTCTGTAGATTTACGTTCCTTGAGTATGGGTAACGCGGTTACCGCAGATCCACCAGGGGTAAATGCTGTTCATTTTAACCCTGCCGGTTTAACCAAGATTGAAGGTCTGCAAACCGAACAACAAATTGTTGTTGCTAACTTTGACATTCAACGTGAATTTAGCGTACCACCAGGCTATAACGTCTTTGGCTATTCAGATGATCCATTGGTCTGTAATGATGGGCCAGAAGTTGCATCTGATATTTGTACCGATTTTAAAGATGGAGTTCGTGGCGATGTTGAATATCCGAGTCTTTATGTTCCTATTTTGAAAAAGATGGTAGATTTAGGCGAAGGTATGC
>JBLZXS010000378.1:0-9469 GCA_050285325.1 Acinetobacter sp. | reverse complement strand
ATAAAATGCTGAATTGAAAAGTTAACAATAAAAGGTAGGGTAAAAGCAGCAATAACTGAATTGATTGCCGTTAAAGTAATATTTAATGCTATATCACCTTTAAAAAGATAGCTAAATAAATTGGCTGTACTTCCTCCGGGTGAGGCTGCAAGTAACATTAAGCCGACAGCAAGAAGAGGAGGCAGCGCTAAGACTTTGCAAATAATAAAGGCAATGCTGACTAAAATAACCAATTGGCAAAACAGGGCAATTAAAACAGCCTTAGGCTCCTTGGTTACGCGAGAGAAATCTTTCGGGGTGAGCTCCATTCCTAAACCAATCATAATGATGGCAAGTGCTAAAGGTAATAAAATGGTAATGATCCCAGCATCCATTCGAAATCTCCTTTTCTTGATGGGGTGTTTTTTTGATTTAGACTAGGTTTTCTTGTAGTGATTTTTATGAATTGAAGAATAAGGTATAGCTGATAAACGAAAAGTTTGAAATAGTAAGGGGTGACCGTTGATCCATCCCTCCTTGTTTAATTCACTTAATTTGCGTTCATCTGTATGGTGGTTTTTCTGCGTGTGATTAAACCTGCAAAAACAATTTCGTCATTTATTACTGCAATCTGTTTCTTATTAAAGAACATATATTCAGTTATGTTTATGATCTATAGATCAGAATTTTTATTAACTTTTATCATAATTCCTTTTTATTTATCTCTATGGAGAAAAAATAAAGAGAGCGTTAACAATGATGAAAAACATTTATTGGTCATTGAGGGGTTTTGAGCTTGTTTGGTTAAGACCCAAGGAGGGCCTTGTTAAAATGTAGCCAAACATAAAAGCAAAAATATACATAAAAATAGAATAGATTCCTGCTGGAAGTGCAATCGTGGTATTGGATAGCACAGACAAAGCAATGGTCATGGCAAGTGAGGTATTGTGAATGCCTATTTCAAAGGTACATGCACGTGCCTGTTTAGCGGAAACTCCAGTCAGATGCGGGAGTAGATAACCTACCATTAAACTGATAAAACAAAAAAGCGCAGTTGCAAGTCCAATATTGATAAAATACTCACCCAGATTGAAGCGTTCTCTATAAAGTGCAAAAAAGAAAATTGAGAGTAAAAACAGCACGGAAAATAAGCGCATAGGTTTGTTGAGCCGTAATGCAATGTGCGGCAGGGTTGAGCGAATAAGCATTCCCAGACAAACAGGGATGAAAACAATTAAAAATACCTGTGTGATCTTTTCAGTGGGCATACCAATTTTGGGATGATCCCCTAGAAAATAATGAATCGACAGATTGACAATAAAAGGTAGGGTGAAAGTACAAATCAGGGAATTAATTGCGGTGAGCGTAATATTGAGTGCTACATCGCCTTGATAAAGGTAGCTGATTAAATTTGCAGTCGGTCCGCCTGGTGAAGCAGCAAGCAACATTAAGCCAACGGCCAAAAGTGGGGGAAGTTTTAACAGGATACAGATTAAAAATGCTATAAAAACCAAAATAATCAGCTGCGCAAATAATGCCAGAAAAATGACTTTAGGGTGGCGCTGTACACGTAAAAAATCTTTAACGGTTAGTTCTAAACCTAATCCTGTCATCATGATGGCAAGTGCGATGGGTAAAAAAAAAGTAAATAACCCCGAATCCATGGAATATCCTTTTTCTATTTTTTATCTTTAATATGCTTTTAAGTTTAAACAAATTTCTTAAATAATCAATATACAAAACGGGTAAAAGTATTCCTTTTACCCGTTGGGAATTTCAATAAAATTAGTGTCTTATATGGAATATTGAGACAGAGGTTTAGGTTAGGGTTGCATTTGTGGTTGAGTTTGCATTTCGGGTTGAGAATGCATTTGACGTTGCATATCCGGTTGGGACTGCATTGGGGATTGCATTTGTGGTTGGGACTGCATTGGAGGTTGAGAGGTAGGTCGAGGTGCCATAAATCCTAAAGCACATTTACCTTTCATCTCAGTACCATTTATAGTTGCCATTTTAGCATTCATATCTCCACTACATGCATTCATTAACTCTGCTTCATCTCCATGCACTGAAGCATTTTTGGCGGAAGGGAAGAATTGGGGTTCACAGGTCCCATTCCAGATTACACCACGGTAAGCAAAACTGACTTGAGCGCCTTGAGTTTTGCCTTTACACACCTGTTGGTATTTTTGCGCATTATAAACTTTTTCGACTTTATCATTTGCTGAAGCTGCAAACGGTGCGACACATAAACCGCAGAGGATGGATGAGAGGAGGACATTCTTATTCATCTTTTATACCTTATTTGTAATGTAACCAACCTATAGCTTAAAAAACAACCAGAATAAAACAATGCCAATCACGTAAATTTTTGCCCACTAAGTGTTTTGTTTTTATGGTAAATCTGCAAAGCATGATTACATTTCAACTTTTTATGCCGAGCTTAGCAATCCTGTGTTCATTGATAAAATCGACTTATTTTGTCAACTTATCTTTCCAAGTTTTGATATAATACTCCGTCATTCTTTTTTATCTCTCAAACCATTATGCATTATCCTAAAGTTTACGATGTCATTGTTATCGGTGGCGGTCACGCAGGTACCGAAGCAGCACTTGCTGCAGCGCGTATGGGTCGACAGACTTTGCTCTTAACTCATAACATTGAGACTTTAGGGCAGATGAGCTGTAATCCTGCCATCGGTGGTATTGGTAAATCGCATTTAGTTCGTGAAATTGATGCCTTGGGCGGCGCAATGGCATTGGCTGCAGACAAAGGTGGTATTCAATTCCGTATTTTAAATTCACGTAAAGGTGCTGCAGTACGTGCAACACGTGCGCAAGCAGACCGTGTTCGTTTTAAAGCTGCAATTCGTGAAACATTAGAAAATCAAGCCAACCTAGATATTTTCCAGCAAGCAGCTGATGACCTCATTGTTGAAGGCGATACCGTTAAAGGTGTTGTAACACAAATGGGTATTCGCTTTGATGCGAAAACGGTTGTATTGACGACGGGTACCTTCCTGGGTGGTGTAATCCATGTCGGACTTGAAAAATCTAGCGGTGGTCGTGCGGGTGATCCGCCATCAATTTCATTGGCTGCGCGTTTACGTGAATTGAATTTACCTGTCGGTCGCTTAAAAACAGGTACACCGCCACGTATTGATGCACGTTCAGTGGATTTCTCTGTGATGACGCCGCAGCCGGGTGATTTTCCGTCTCCGACCATGTCCTTCATGGGTGATGCATCTATGCATCCGGAACAAGTGAACTGCTATATCACGCATACCAATGAACGTACGCACGAAATCATCCGTGGCGGACTCGACCGTTCACCGATGTATACAGGTAAAATTGAAGGTGTAGGTCCGCGTTATTGCCCATCAATTGAAGATAAAATCCATAAATTTGCCGATAAAAACTCTCACCAGGTATTCCTGGAACCAGAAGGCTTAGATACGCATGAGCTTTATCCAAATGGTATTTCAACTTCTTTACCGTTTGACGTGCAGTTTGAATTGGTTCGCTCCATTCGTGGTATGGAGAATGCACATATCCTTCGTCCAGGTTATGCGATTGAATATGACTACTTCAATCCACAAGCGTTAAAATTTTCACTTGAAACCAAAGCGATCAATAATCTGTACTTTGCCGGTCAAATTAACGGTACCACTGGTTATGAAGAAGCCGGTGCGCAAGGTCTGCTTGCAGGCCTGAACGCAGCACGCCGTGCTTGGGATCAAGAACAATGGACACCAAAACGTGATGAAGCGTACATGGGCGTTCTTGTGGATGACTTGATTACACTCGGAACTAAAGAACCGTACCGTATGTTTACCTCACGTGCCGAATACCGTTTGATGCTGCGTGAAGACAATGCGGACCAACGTTTAACTGCAATTGGTCGTGAAATGGGCTTGGTTGATGATACGCGTTGGGCAGCTTATTGCCAGAAAATGGAAGCGGTTGAGAAAGAAACAGGTCGTCTACAGCACTTATGGGCTGCGCCAAACAATCCAATGGGTAAGAAATTCGTTGAGATGACAGGTGCTGATCTTTCGAAAGAATGTAGCGCGATTGATTTACTTAAACGTCCAAATATCAGTTTTGCTCAAATTGCAGAATTAACCAATTCTGAAGTAACACCATTTGTCGGTGAGCAAATTGAAATTGCAGTGAAATATGCCGGTTACATCAACCGTCAGCATGAAGATGTTGCGCAAATGAAGCGTCTGGAAGAAACCCGTATTCCTGCCGATTTTGACTATGACATCGTTTCTGGTTTATCTCGTGAAATTACCTTGAAGTTGAAAGAGGTACGCCCTGAAACTTTAGCACAGGCAGGACGTATTCCGGGTGTAACGCCAGCTGCGGTACAGCTGGTCATGATTACTATTCGTAAGAATGCACAAGCTAAAAAATCAGCATAACTCGTTGATGTGAAAAAGCCCGCAATTGCGGGCTTTTTTATCGATTAATTTTAAACCATTGCTTTTGACTATGGTTTAATCATAAATAACTACCGAAAACATAAGTGTTTGAAAATATTATTTAATTTATAGTGATAAGATTTAAAAAGTCTATTTGTTTAATCTTTTAAGTCTAATTTGATAGCTCTTTCCTATTTTAGAGCCATGAAATCCGACTATTGTCGTGGTATTTCTATCGAACGATTGCACAGAGAATAGTGAGGTGAATCGTTATTGTAAAAACGATTTGTATATTATTGATGGAGATCAATCATGGCACAAACACACACAGGAAAACTACAAAAAATCTTAACGATATTTTTGTGTTTTTGGGTCGCATTTTTTGAAGGTTTCGATCTTCAAGCACCGGGTATAGCCGCTAAAGGAATTGCAGCGACATTCGGTTTGGATCAAGTTCAGATGGGGTATGTCTTTAGTTTAGGCGTATTTGGAATGCTATTCGGCGCATTCTTTGGTGGGCGTATTGCTGACTATTTGGGACAAAAGAAAGTCCTGATGTTATCTATTGGTATTTTTGGTGTGTTCATGTCGCTGACTGCAATTGCGCCCAGTATAGAAGTTTTATATGCTGCACGTTTCTTTACCGGACTTGGGTTGGGGGCAGCAATGCCGACCATGATTTCAGTGGTGGGTGATGAAGCGACGGAAGCCAATCGTGGTAAGTTAAATAGCCTGATGTATTGTGGTTTACCGGTAGGCGCGATCTTTGTTGCGGGTCTGGCAATTTTATTACCTGAGATTCAATGGCAAACCTTATTCCTGATTGGTGGTTTAACGCCTTTAGTGCTTATTCCATGTATGGCGTTTATTCTAAAAGACAAGCCAAAAATGGCTACTGTTGTTCAGACGCCTACTGAATCTGTTCCGGGAATGGCACAAGTATTATTTAAAAACCAGCAGTATAAGAACACTTTGCCACTTTGGGTGGGATTCTTCTTTACCCTGATGATCAATTATATTTTGATTAGCTGGTTGCCTAACTTGTTGATGGAACAAGGGTTGTCTAAGCAAGAAGCATTCAGCATTATGCTGATTTTCCAAGTTGGTGCTGTGATAGGTACCCTAGGTTTGGGTTACTTGCTGGACCGTTTAAAACTCTGGCAGATGGCAGTGATTATCTATAGTGGTTTATTTGTTGCCCTAAGTCTGTTGTTCACGACAACCTCTATTCCAATGTTGGTTCTGGCAGGTGTGATGGGCGGGATTTTCTCAACCGGTGGTCAGTCGATTCTGTACGGTATTTCGCCAATCTTCTATTCGGGTGCAGGTAAGGTGACTGGTGTGGGCAGTGCGATTTCTCTGGGACGTTTGGGTGCAATGACTGGACCATTACTTACAGGAAAAATCTTGGCACTCGGTTTGGGAACCACCGGTATTTTAATGGCGAGTTTGCCGGCAGTAGTCATTTCTGCTGTGGCGGTCACTGCGTTATCGCGTTATAAATCTGCGCATAAATAAAATCTTGATCTTAAAAATATAATCTTTAAAACATGATTTAAAAAAGGGAGTCTGAAGATTCCCTTTTTTATTGCAAATCTTGATTGAAAAAATAAAGAAGGTTAGTTTTTTGCTAAAATATATGTATAGCAACCTGATTTCTTATACTTATATATGGCTTATCAACTTATTCCTTTATCCATTCAAGCAACGGACAACATTCAGTGTCCCCATTGTCAACAAGACGTCATTAACTGGGCTGAAGAGCAATATGTACAGCCCTGTGAACATACCTTATTTATTGCCATGGATATTGGTTTTGAATATATGACCGATGAATTTGAGCAAACCATGCCACGTTCGGTTGATGATCTGCATGCCAATGATGATCAGGTGAATATGTTTACAGAAATCACGCAATCTACTTATCCAGATTATCTGATTTTTCAATCTGACTTGGGGGTAGAAGGATATTCTCGCTATGTCGGTTTTACTGCATAAATAGAATCTAATAAAAAGCTCCCGAAGGAGCTTTTATTTTTTATAGCGCTAAAAAAATTTAGTTCTCGATGACTTCTTCTTCAACATCATCATCTGCCGTGTCCATACCAAGTTCTTTCAGCTTGCGAGTCAGGGTATTGCGTCCCCAGCCAAGCAATTCAGCAGCATGGCGTTTACGACCACGGGTTTGCTGTAAAGCGGCAGTAATTAAAGTTCGCTCGAACATTGGTGTGGCAATGTCCAGAATCTTCATTTCGCCGTTTTTAAGCTTTTGGATTGCCCATTGCGCCAATAGTTCATCCCAATGATGCAGCGAAACACGATCAAAAGTATTGTGCGGTTGAGCTTCATCACCGGAACGTTGAATTGGAATCTGTTTCAATTCAGATGGTAAGTCTTCAGGATAAACTTCACGGCCAGTAATCATGACTGTAAGCCAGCGACAGGTATTTTCTAGCTGACGGACGTTGCCTTGCCACGGTAATTGTTGCATGTACTCTTGGGTTTCTGGACGCAAGATTTTAGGATTTACGCCTAATTCTTTACCTGCGCGTGCCAAGAAATGCTGCGCCAACATGGGAATATCTTCACTGCGATGTGCCAGTTTTGGAATGTGAATACGGATCACGTTCAGGCGATGATATAAATCTTCACGGAAGCGACCATCTTGTACCAGTTTCTCCAAGTCTTGATGCGTGGCTGCTACAATCCGCACATCCACTTTAACCGGGATATGTCCACCGACACGATAGAATTCACCATCTGCCAAAACACGCAGTAAACGTGTCTGGGTTTCAAATGGCATATCACCAATTTCATCTAGAAAGAGCGTGCCGCCATTAGCCTGTTCAAAACGACCCTGACGTTGTGAGTTAGCACCGGTAAAAGCACCTTTCTCATGACCGAAAAGTTCAGTTTCAATCAGGTCTTTTGGAATAGCAGCCATATTTAAGGCAATAAAAGGCTTGCTGCTACGTGGTGAATGGCGATGCAGGGCATGCGCAACCAGTTCTTTACCTGTACCAGATTCACCATTAATCAGTACGGTAATATGCGACTGTGACAAACGGCCAATGGCACGGAAAACTTCCTGCATTGCAGGTGATTCACCAATGATTTCAGTCGTTTGAATCGGTGGTGCTGTTTTTGCAGATTCTTGTTGTTGTAATTTGGCAATATGCAAAATTGCACGATTCACCAATGCCAATGCTTCATCAATATCAAATGGCTTTGGCAAATATTCAAAAGCACCGGTTTGGTAGCTTGATACCGCAGATTCCAAGTCTGAATGAGCAGTCATAATAATGACCGGTAAATCTGGATGGCTCGCTTTGACTTTACCCAAGAAGGTTAAGCCGTCGATACCGGGCATACGGATATCGGTCAGAATCACGTCAGGTGTATCTAGGCTGAGTTGATCGAGTGCAGATTGTGCTTCTTCAAAACTGGTAACATCAAAACCTTCTTCTTTGAATGTTTTTTCCAATACCCAGCGCATGGCGCGATCATCATCGATTACCCATATTTTATTTCGCGACATGGTTAGACTCCCAAGGTAAATATAAGCTAAAAACTGTTTTTCCTGGAACTGACTGGCATTCAATCATTCCGCTATGTTGGTGCATAATATTTTGTGCAATGCTCAAACCGAGTCCGGTGCCTTTGGCACGTCCTGTGACCAGTGGATAAAATACTGATTCCAGGATTTCTTCAGGCACGCCCGGCCCATTGTCTTCAATATCGATTCGTACGGCTGAACGTTTTAAAAGCCCATTAATGGTGACAAGGCGCTGAATACGTGTTCTTAAAGTGAGTTCTGGTTGGTGGTCTACAAAGAATTCTTTATTTTCCATCATGGCTTGGACTGCATTTACACTAATGTTCAGCATGACCTGAATCAGTTGATCGCGGTCTGCCATGACATCGGGTAAAGACAAATCATAGTCACGGGTGATTTTGATTTTCTTTTTGGTTTGATTGGTAATCAGTGAACGCACACGTTCGAGTGGCTCATGTACATTGACCAATTCATAACTTGGTAATTGGCGCGAGCCGAGCATGGTATCGGCCAAATTACGTAAACGATCCACTTCACTAATAATGATGTCGGTGAATTCTGAATATTGAGGATCGTTTAAACTGCGTGCCAATAACTGGGTTGCGCCACGTATGCCGCCTAAAGGATTCTTAATTTCGTGTGCCACACCGCGAATCAATTGTCGTGCAACCTGGTGTTGTTGAATCAGGTTTTCTTCTTTTGAGATTTTCAACATCCGGTCAATCGGATTTAATTCTATGAGGAGAAGCGGGTGATACGGTTTTTGAGCGTTTATTTGTGAAACCGTATAATCTACATGAATATCTTTAAAGTTTACACTAATGGTGGCTTCCCGGCGGGTATAGTGTTGTCCTGTAGCGAAGGTATTCAATAATGCTTCTTCAGTATTGAACTCATCATCCGGCATATGTAGCAAATTTAAAACTGGCTGGCCTGAAGCGCGCAGCAAACTGATGTCAAACAAAGATTCGCAAGAAGAATTTAAATAAAAAATATTCAGCTGGCTATCGACCAGTAAAATGGCGGTGGTTAAGTTATCCACTAAAAGGCGATAGTCGATCCCGACGGGTTGATCCATTAGCGAAAGCATCCTGTATTAAAATAGCGCAATGGCATCTGCACTTCTTGTCATTTCTCCCTGTTATGGGACATTCAACGAGTTAAACGTTGTCGAAATAAAGCAAAATGCACGCCAACTTTAAGAACATGTGTAAATTAAAATTCTGATGCTATAAAAACGTGCTTTTTATTCTTGGATAACAGAATTTCTTTAGCATAATAAAGGAAATAAAATTATTAGTGAACCAAAATGGTGCATGTAAAATATTTAGTAAAAAATTGGACGTATTTTGGTGCGTTATGCAAAGAGTCCGGATTCTACCTGTTTTTATGATTCGAAAAGACATACAATACGCGGATTATAGTGGAGTGCAGATTCATGAAATCCCCCAAAGTCGGTTTTGTTTCTTTAGGTTGTCCTAAGGCATTGGTAGATTCCGAACGAATT
>JBLZXS010000377.1:0-6657 GCA_050285325.1 Acinetobacter sp. | reverse complement strand
AAATATAAATACTTGATAACAATATCATTCAAAGTAAGTTAATTAAAAATGTTTATTTCATAATAGAAGTGAGTTGTTGAGCGATCTTTAGATAGAAATTTTGTATTCCGCTAAAAAGAGTGTGCGCCCTGCGGGAGTCGAACCCGCGTCGGTCACTTAGGAGGCAACTGCTCTATCCAGTTAAGCTAAGGGCACAATGCGCAGCTAATTTAGCGCAAATACTGATAAAAAAAAAGTTATTGTCGAAACAATAACTTTTTAAAAGACAAATCTTTAAGGTTTCTGCTTAAGATTTATTCATCTTGAGTACTTTAAATAGACCAAACATGATCACAATCCAGATCGGAATCATCAGTACAGATTCTTTAAAACCTTGCGTCCACATAATATAAAGGACGGTCGCAATAAAAATGAGAACAAGATAATTACTGATTGGAGCCCAAAGTGCAGGGAATTTGGTTTGAATGGAAGCTTGTTTAACCGCTTGTTTAAATTTCAAGTGAGTCAAACTAATCATCGCCCAGTTTAAAACCAACGCACCCACCACGACATACATTAAATGGCTTAAGGCATCTTCAGGAACAAAGTAGTTTAAAAGTACGCAACCAAAAATTAACAGTGCAGAAAATAAAACAGCAGGAATCGGAACACCTTGTTTATTCACACTTTGGAATACTTTTGGTGCATTTCCTTGCTGTGCCAAGCCAAACAGCATACGGCTATTGGCATACATGCCACTGTTATAAACAGACAGCGCAGCAGTTAAGATAATGAAATTCAGTAAATGCGCTGCCCATCCAATACCGAGTTGGCTGAAAATCATTACAAATGGACTTTTATCCAGACCCCCTAAATCAAGCTGATTCCATGGTACCAATGATAAAAGAATCGTTAGTGAGCCGATATAGAACAGCAAAATACGGAAAACTACCTGGTTAATGGCTTTAGGAATGGTTTTTTCAGGGTCTTTAGCTTCAGCTGCCGCCATACCAATCAGCTCAATCCCACCGAAGGCAAACATGAGGAAAGCAAGCATGTAGAATAAACCGTCAAATCCATTCGGAAAGAATCCACCATGAGTCCAAAGATTGCTAAACGAAGAGGTTGAACCTGCATCTGCGGTAAGTAATAAATACAAACCGAATACGATCATGGCTACAATTGCGGTGACCTTGATGATAGAAAGCCAGAATTCTGATTCACCATAAAATTTCACATTGCCGAGATTGACCAAGGTGATGACAACGAAAAAGAACAGTACCGATGCCCATGCAGGAATAAAAGGCCACCAGTAATTAATATATTTAGCGACAGCAGTCAGCTCTGTCATTGCTACTAAAATATATAAAATCCAGTAATTCCAACCTGCTAAAAAGCCGGGAAATTTCCCCCAATATTGAAAGGCAAAATGGCTGAATGATCCTGCTACAGGCTCATGTACAATCATTTCACCCAGTTGACGCATGATTAAAAACGCAATCAAACCACCAATGGCATAACCCAAAATGATGGAAGGACCTGCAGATTGAATCACCTGTGCGGAACCTAAGAATAAGCCTGTACCAATTGCTCCGCCCATGGCGATGAGTTGGATATGACGGTTCTTTAAGCCACGCTGAAGTGTAGAAGACTCGTTGTTCAAAGTACTCAGCCCGACAATGGATAAGTTTGTGATTGTAATGGATTGATTTGTATTAGCCTAGTACAACACTACCATGGTCATTGTGATGTGAATAAGTGAAGAATAGGATTTGTATATAATTGATAGATGAATCAATAGATTAATTTTATTAATACAATGACTTGTAAGTTATAAAGGGTTTTTATCAATACTATTGAGCGTTTCTTTTTTATACTTAAGTCCTGTAGCAAAGGTTTTTGCTGAAAAAAGCATTATCATAAAAGTGATCAACATTTCCCGTATGTTGTTTAAAACAATGATAAATATCAAGGATCAATAAAATGAGTTTTGCTCCACAAATCAAAATTCCAGCAACCTATATGCGTGGCGGTACCAGTAAAGGCGTTTTTTTTAAACTGGATGACTTACCGGAAGCAGCACAGCAGCCTGGAACAATTCGTGATCAATTGTTATTACGTGTGATTGGCAGTCCAGATCCATACGGCAAGCAAATTGATGGCATGGGTGGAGCAAGTTCAAGTACCAGTAAAACCGTGATCTTGGCCAAAAGTTCACAGCCTGGTCATGATGTGGATTATTTATTTGGACAGGTGGCGATTGATCAACCTTTTGTCGACTGGAGTGGGAACTGTGGCAACTTGACTGCTGCCGTCGGTTCATTTGCTATTTCAAATGGCTTGGTCAGTGCAGAGCGTATTCCTGAAAATGGCATCTGTACGGTACGAATCTGGCAAGTGAATATTCAAAAAACCATTATTGCGCATGTACCTATCACCAACGGACAAGTACAGGAAACCGGTGATTTTGAACTCGATGGCGTGACTTTCCCTGCAGCAGAAGTTCAGATTGAATTTCTAGACCCGGCAGATGATGGCGAAGATGGCGGTGCCATGTTCCCGACCGGAAATGTAGTCGATACTTTGGACGTTCCGAATATCGGCACTTTCCAAGCGACATTCATTAATGCAGGTATTCCGACCATCTTCTTAAATGCTGAAGATATTGGCTATGCAGGCACTGAATTGCAAGAAGCCATTAATGGTGATGCTCAGGCACTGGCACGTTTTGAAACCATCCGTGCCTATGGTGCAAAACAGATGGGCTTAATCCAAGACATTTCCGAAGCTGAAAAACGTCAACACACGCCTAAAATTGCCTTTGTCTCTAAACCTAAAGCCTATACATCTTCGAGTGGTAAAGCTATTCAAACCGATGATGTCGATTTACTGGTTCGTGCCTTGTCGATGGGTAAACTGCACCATGCCATGATGGGTACAGCTGCGGTAGCGATTGGTACAGCAGCTGCGATTCCGGGAACATTGGTGAATTTGGCGGCAGGCGGTGGGGCTGGTGAAGCAGTACGTTTTGGGCATCCTTCAGGGACTTTACGTGTCGGTGCGCAAGCAGTGCAAGAAAATGGACAATGGCAGGTAAAGAAGGCGGTGATGAGTCGTAGCGCACGAGTTCTGATGGAAGGTTGGGTTCGAATTCCTGAAGATAGCTTGAAATAACAAACCAGATAGAGAATCTTGCGAGAAAGCAGTATCATGAGTCGTAAGTTCTCTGTCGATGATGACAAGAGCGTTGTATATTAGATCAATCATTGATTTTTGATGGTTAAATCGACGAACCAAAGCAAAATATTCGAGGCGAATGTGTCATCTTTAACTGACGTACATGCAAATGTATTAACCCAAGCACAGCAACGTATTCAACAAGATTTATTGACGGCATTAGACGCATTTTTCATTCCGGAACCGCTGAAAGGCGCTGTGCATCATGCGGTGATGCTCGGTGGTAAACGTATACGTCCGGCGCTTTGTTATGCAACAGCGGCCATAAAGCCGAATGCAAATTTTGCTGCAGTACGCCGTGCGGCAGTGGCGATTGAAATGATCCATTGTTATTCGCTGGCACACGATGATTTGCCGTGTATGGATAATGATTTGTTGCGTCGCGGTCAGCCGACCTGTCATGTGGCTTTTGGTGAAGATACAGCATTACTTGCCGGTGATATTTTACAGTCGATGGCCTTTGAGATATTAGGCAGTCGTCTGTTTGATCAAGGTCCTGCGGTTGATCCATCGATTATTTTAAAACAGATGCAGATTCTGGCGACCGCCAGTTCGAAAATGGTCTGTGGTCAGGTACTGGATTTACAGGCTGAAGGCAAGCATGTTGACCAGGAAGCTTTGGAAAATATTCATCGTAATAAAACTGGTGCACTGATTTCTGCAGCAGTAATGATGGCTGCAGTCACTGTGTTTGAAGGCACCGATCAAGCGATTCCTAAATTACGTGAATATGCGCAAGCGATTGGACTGGCTTTCCAGGTACAAGATGACATTCTGGATATTATTTCCGATACCGAAGTGTTGGGAAAAACTGCAGGTAAAGATCAGCAAGTGGATAAATCGACCTATCCTGCATTGATGGGTTTGGAAAATGCCCAAGCCTATGCCAAGGAATTGCATGATCAGGCGTTTAGCGCTTTGGCAATGTTTAGTGAAAATGCAGCTGAACTCAATCAGATTTCACATTTTTTATTATCTCGAAAAAGCTAAACACAATTGAATTAATAAAAATTGAATTAAAAAAAAGAGGACTTATAAGTCCTCTTTTTTATGCGCTACAGATTATTTGCTCAAGATTATTTAGAGTCTTGATATAAACGATCACCTTCGTCGAAACGCGTGGTGATTTCTTCCGTTGGTGCTTTACCCATTAAGCTGACCACGACAATCGCAATCAGTGAGCAAATAAAGCCTGGAATAATTTCATAAAGCCCAGTGGTACTGAACATGTTTTTCCAGAGAATCACTACAACCGCACCGACCAGCATTCCGGCAAGTGCACCATTTAAAGTCATACGACGCCAGAACAATGACAGAATAATCAGTGGACCAAAGGCAGCACCAAAGCCTGCCCAAGCATACGCCACTAAGCCGAGAACTTTAGATTCGGGATTTCCAGCCATCCAGATTGCAAGCAGGGCAATCAGTAGAACCATTAAACGACCAATCCAAACCAGTTCTGTTTGCGTTGCATTTTTGCGTAAGAATGATTTGTAAAAGTCTTCGGTTAAGGTACTTGAGCAAACCAGTAACTGACAGCTTAAGGTACTCATCACCGCCGCTAAAATAGCAGCCAAAACAATCCCTGCAATCCATGGATTAAACAAAATTTTGGTCAGTTCCATAAACACGGTTTCTGGATTGGCATTCACTGCACCGGCAAGTTCAGGATGTTGCTGGAAGTAAGCAATACCAAAGAAACCGGCAGCCACGGCACCGCCTAAGCAAAGAATCATCCAGGTCATGCCAATACGGCGAGCATTGGGAATGGATTTGACTGAATCGGCAGCCATAAAACGCACAAGAATATGCGGTTGACCAAAGTAGCCCAAGCCCCAGGCCAATAACGAAATAATCGCTACAAAGCTTAAATTGCCTATCACATCGGTGGCTTGCGGACGAGCCGCTTCAAGTGCCAAAGTGATTTGACTCATATCGGCAAAGCTTAAAACCACAACCACAGGAGTCAGCAACAAGGCAAAAATCATTAGGCCGGCTTGAATGGTATCTGTCCAGCTGACTGCCAAGAAACCACCAATAAACACATAACTGATGGTGGCAATGGCACTGACCCAAAGCGCCGTACTGTAAGACATGTCAAACATGCTTTCGAACAGACGCGCGCCAGCCACCATGCCTGAAGCACAATAAATCGCAAAGAAAATCAAAATGATGAAAGCAGAAGCAATCCGCAAGATTTTCTTTTGATCGTTAAAACGGTTGGAGAAATAATCTGGCAAGGTCAAGGCATTGTGTTGTACTTCGGTGTGCACACGAAGACGTCCGGCCACCAAAAGCCAGTTCAGCCATGCGCCAATAATCAGGCCAATCGCAATCCACATTTCAGACAAACCTGAAAGATAAATTGCACCCGGCAGGCCCATCAGCAACCAGCCACTCATATCTGAAGCACCCGCAGAGAGCGCCGTTACGAAACTACCTAAACGACGACCCCCCAAAATATAATCAGAAAAATTGGCTGTCGCGCGATAAGCCATCAGGCCAATCGCAACCATGGCGACAATATAAAAAAGAAAGGTAATTAAGGTCGGATTCAGGGAGCTCATACGGTATCCATTTACAAGGTGGACAGTAGATCGAAACAATGGCTTATAAAAGAAGCACAAATAATTTCAAAAAATAACGCGAAATTTAATCATAATTTCACAATGATTGCAGAGTTTTTCGCAACTGAAATAAAAATAGACAGCTAAAGCTGTCTATTTCATAGAAAAAATTGAAAGTTTATGGATTACGACCCATCACGCCACGAATGGTATTCATGATATCCGCAGGCAACACCACAGTTTTGGCGTTATTCGATTTCGCCATGTCTTGCATGGCTTTGACATACTGTTCACCGAGCAAGTAAGCCACTGGAATTTCTTTGTCACCGACCGCAGAGGTCACCATTTCAATGGCACGTTGTGATGATTCAGCCAAGACCACTTGTGCTTCAGCATCACGACGTGAAGCTTCCAGGCGGCCATCTGCTTCTAAAATAGCGGCCTGTTTTTCACCATCTGCTCGGGTCACGGTCGCACGGCGCTGACGTTCCGCCGCTGCCTGCGCCTCCATTGCGGATTGCATGGTAGCTGAAGGTTGAATATCCTGAATTTCAACAGTCTTTAGCGTAATACCCCAGTCAGAAATATCATCAGAAATGGCCGCTTTCAGTTTGGCCTTAATGTGATCACGTGAAGACAAGGCATCATCCAGATCCATTTCGCCGACAATTGAACGCAGTGAAGTCTGTACCAAGTTTTGAATTGCCCAAGTATAGTTTTCAATACCATACACCGCTTTTTCCGGGGTGGTGATATTGATATAGGCCATGGCATTCATCAGTAAAACCGCATTGTCGCGGGTAATCACTTCCTGAGAAGGAATATCCATCACGATGTCTTTGGTCGTGACTTTATACGCAACTTCATCAACATA
>JBLZXS010000376.1:0-11088 GCA_050285325.1 Acinetobacter sp. | reverse complement strand
TGCCAAAGTCTAAAGCGAGATCCATGGGTTATAACCCATTTTGATACCGCTTCAGGTAAAATGACAGACATAATTTATAAGTGGAGTAATCATTCATGGATCTTTTGAACGTTTCTAAAACTCGTTATACCACTAAAGCCTATGATCCTATTCGAAAAATTCCTAAGGAACAGATTACGCGTCTATTAGAAATTTTACGTTTAACTCCATCCTCTATCAACATTCAACCTTGGCATTTTTTTATCGCTGATAATCAAGTGGCTAAAGAACGGATCGCCAAAGCATTGGTGGGGAAATATGCCTATAACGCACCCAAAGTTCTAGATTCTTCACATACCATCTTGTTCTGCACTCAAGCAGATATCAGCGAACAGCATTTAGATAACTTGCTCACTCAAGATGACATCAGTGGTCGCTTTAAAGATGACAAAGCCAAGCAAGGTCAAAAAGATAGTCGCTCCGGTTATGTCGATTATTATCGCAATGAAAAAGGTGATATTCAGCGCTGGGCGGAAAATCAGACCTTTATTGCCTTAGGTCAAATTTTGCTGGCTGCGGGGATTGAAGGAATTGATGCAACGCCTATTGGTGGATTTGACGAACAAATTATCAATGATGAATTGCAGCTTACCGAAAAAGGGCTGGTACCGTCGGTATTACTGACATTAGGCTATCGCAGCGAAAATGATTTTAATGCCAAACTGCCGAAATCGCGTCTAGCCAAAGAAAATATTTTTACCCAGCTCTAATTAACGATTCATTACAATAAAAGGGGGCAATACGCCCCTTTCATGTCATTTCGGGACTTATTTTTGCAATCATATTCGGGTATATTGCTCAAAAATTACACGGTAATACTCATGATGCTTGTTGTACCTAAAATGCCGATAAAATTCGAATGTCCATCTTGCAAAACGGTTTATATGCACAAATACACCTCAGATGCTATTTTGGCTTCCTATCCTAACTGCCCTCATTGCCAGCAACCGGGTCAAATTCAGGGCATGATTGAAATGCAAGATGTATTCAAACATCCGGTGGCGATGGCTACCTATTATTTACACGAGGCATTACAACGTTTTCAACGTTAAGGAATCAGTAAAATTGCTTTTTTTATAAGGTCTTAGAAATATCTTTAATACAAACTATCAACTCGCTTGTATTTTTAATTTTCATTTTTAGATGGACTGTTTTTTGGTCTGCTTCTTGCTTCATACCCCCTATAACTATTCAAATATTTAAGAGGTAAACCATGTCTTTGCTGCTGTCTATGCCAATGAAGTTTGAGTGTCATCATTGCAAACAATATTATCTTCACCCTTATAAACCAGAAAATCTTCAATATCCAGCCTGTCCTTGCTGCCATAAAAATGGCTTGCTGTTAGGTCTAGCAGAAACGGAAGATTTTCTTCAACATCCTTTTATTTTTTTAACAACCTATATTAAACAGACATGGCATAGGCTAAACAAATAACACTCGCCAACCCCAAAGCCAAACCAAAAACTGTCGCAGGTTTTAATTTTTCTTTAAAAATGATTAAGCCACTCAATGCACCCAATACCACCACCAGTATATTCATACCTGCAAATACAATTGCAGGTGTGTCTTTCAACAGCATATGTGCTTTAACATATAAGGCAATATTGGCAAAATTTAAAATTCCCAGACTCAATCCAGCTAGAATATTCTTTGTACTGCCCGCAGTTTTTGTGGTTATTGCAATATAAGCTAGTGACAATACAAAGGCACAAATAAACATTAGGTTTAGGGCGACGGCAAACTGTACGCCTAATCCAGTGGTGTACTTGAGCAGCACATCAACTAAGGCATAGCCAAACCAGACCAATGCCAGATATAACATCGCAGTTTTTGAAGATGACTGCGATGTTGCTACGTTTTGATGAGAAAATAAAATACTCAGTACAGCTGAAATTCCTAGCGCAATCCCGATGATTTTCAGGCTATTAAACTGTTCCTGAAAAATGAAAAATGCAGCCAAAAGCGATAGAACCACAGATAAACGCTGTGCAATTTCCGTTTTTACAATGCCCGCATATTGCAGTGCCTTTGCCAGACACAGGAAAATACTCGGCAACAGCACACCTAAAGCAACAATTAACCACCACGGTGTATTTGTGATTGAAATATGCTGTAAATCTGGTTTAAACCAGAGATAACACAATACACTTGCAGAAGCATAATTCCAGACAATCATTTGCAGGGCATCAAATCCTTTGGCTTTAGCGAGCTTTAAAAGAATTGAGATCACGACACTACAGCATGCCGCAGCAAATATAAGTTCCATATTTTGCCTTATTTTCGTTATTTATAATGATTTAGGGTTAAATACAGAAAAGCCCACAATCAATGTGGGCTTTTCATTAAAAATAATCTTTAACGATTATTTATAACGATTCACCATTTTCTCTAAAGAAATTGGACGAATCTTGTCTGCATGGCCTGCAGTACCAAATGCTGTATAACGATCTACACAGATTTGTTTCATTGCATCGACAGTTGCAGAGAAGAATTTACGTGGATCGAATTCGCTTGGTTTTTCCGCCATCATACGACGCATCGCACCAGTAGAAGCCAAACGTAAATCAGTGTCGATATTAATTTTACGAACACCGTGTTTGATTGCTTCAACCAATTGCTCAACCGGTACACCATAAGTCTCTTTGATGTCACCGCCGAATTCATTGATCACAGCCAACCATTCTTGTGGCACAGAGCTTGAACCGTGCATTACAAGATGGGTGTTTGGCAATGCCGCATGAATTTCTTTAATGCGGTCAATCGCTAGAATATCACCTGTAGGTGGACGGGTGAATTTGTACGCACCGTGTGAAGTAC
The DNA here is from genome assembly GCA_050285325.1 of Acinetobacter sp. GTDB lineage: Bacteria > Pseudomonadota > Gammaproteobacteria > Pseudomonadales > Moraxellaceae > Acinetobacter. The sequence goes on along the minus strand of JBLZXS010000376.1, from coordinate 8,231 downwards.
CGACTGCAATTGCCAAAGCATCGACATTGGTATCTGCTACAAATTGAGTCGCTTCTTCAACTGAAGTTAAAAGCTGAGAATGGTCAAGAACGCCTTCAGCGCCTACGCCATCTTCTTCACCCGCCATACCGGTTTCAAGGCTACCCAGGCAACCAATTTCACCTTCAACTGAAACACCGCAAGCGTGCGCCATTTGAACTGTACGACGCGTTACATCGACATTATATTCGTAACTTGTCGGTGTTTTACCGTCCGCACCTAATGAACCGTCCATCATTACCGATGAAAAGCCCAATTGGATCGAGCGTTGGCATACATCAGGGTCAGTACCATGATCTTGATGCATAACCACTGGAATATGTGGCCACTCTTCAATTGCTGCCAAAATTAAATGACGTAAAAACGGAGCACCGGCATATTTACGAGCACCCGCAGATGCCTGAACAATAACAGGTGAATTCGTTTCGTCTGCGGCTAACATAATTGCGCGCATTTGTTCTAAGTTGTTTACGTTAAACGCTGGTACGCCGTAGTTGTGTTCGCCGGCGTGATCCAAGAGCTGGCGCAATGAGATAAGTGCCATAATGTCCTCCCAGTTGATGCCCCATATTCTACATGCTGATTGCTTTCAATTCAGTAATAAAAAACACTATTTCAAAAAAAATCCCTGCTTATGCAGGGACTTTTAAATAAAACACGACAAACTTAAGGTGCAGCGGCTTCAGAAGCTGCAGCTTCGGCTGCAGGAGTTGCTTCATCTGCATTCGCATTGGCTATTTCCGCAGGTACATCGGTATTTTTTTCATCCAGAACAGGTTTGTCAATTGAATCAATTGCCGCTTGTTGTTCTGGTGTGATTTTTTCTTCAACGGCTGCTGGTGCAGCTGCGTCATTTTTGGGAGCTTCATCTTTCTTGGCACAAGCAGTTAAAGCTAAAGGTGCAATAAGGAGTGCTGCAAGTGTTAATTTCAAATTCATCAGACTTTCCTAGGACAGGAGATTTAATGAACGTAATTTTATTGCAGATATATTTCATTTTGATGACTGGAATATGTACTACAGAATGACAAAAGGCTGACCCTAGTCAACCTTTTATCATATTTACGGAATGGCAAAATCTGCTTTGAAGCTTCAGATCTGAAGATTAAGCACGTTCAAGTAATACCGCAACTGCTGGAAGGGTTTTGCCTTCTACAAACTCAAGGAAAGCACCACCACCAGTAGAGATATAACCAATTTTGTCAGCCACTTCATATTTGTCGATTGCAGCCAAAGTATCACCGCCACCCGCGATAGAGAAACCAGCTGATTCAGCAATTGCCAAAGACAATGCTTTGGTGCCTTCACCGAATTGATCCACTTCAAATACACCGACTGGACCATTCCAAAGAATGGTTTTTGAAGTTTTGATAATTTCAGCAAATGCTTTCGCGGTTTCTGGGCCTACATCTAAAATCATGTCGTTGTCGCTGACATCAGCAACATTTTTCACAACCGCTTTCGCTTTCGCTAGTGAACCCAAGAAATCAGCAAAGTCGATTTCAGCTGCCTCTGCAACCACAACGTCTGTTGGAAGTGGAACAGAAACTTTTGCAGCAATGGCTTTGGCTGTATCGATCAAATCATTTTCACACAATGATTTACCTACATTGTAGCCAGCAGCAGCCAGGAAGGTATTGGCAATACCACCACCAACAATAATTTGGTCACAAATATCAGAAAGTGAAGTTAACACATCCAGTTTAGTTGAAACTTTAGAACCGGCAACAATCGCCACCATTGGTTTTTCAGGGGTTTTAAGTGCACGACCCAAAGCATCCAGTTCAGCTGCGAGTAATGGCCCTGCTGCTGCAACAGCGGCAAAACGCGCTACGCCTTCAGTTGATGCTTCTGCACGGTGTGCAGTACCAAATGCATCCATTACAAATACATCGCAAAGTGCTGCATATTTTTGTGCAAGTTCAGGATTGTTTTTCTTTTCACCCGGGTTGAAACGCACATTTTCAAGCAATACCACCTGACCTGCGGCAACTTCAACACCATCTAAGTAGTTAGTCAATAATTTAACGTCTTGACCCAAAGCTTGAGTCAAATAAGCAGCAACAGGAGCTAAAGACTGTTCTGGTTTAGGTTCACCTTCAACGGGACGACCTAGGTGAGAACAAACCATTACCGCAGCGCCTTTTTCTACCGCTGCTTTAATTGTAGGAAGCGCCGCGCGTAAACGTGCATCGCTTGTAATTTCACCATTTTTTACAGGTACGTTCAAATCTTCACGAACAAGAACACGCTTACCTGTCAAATCGAGGTCAGTCATACGCTGAAAATTCATGTATAGCTCTCTTTATAGATATAAAAACCGCCCGATTTTAAATGATTATGTAGAAAAAGGTTAGCTTCTTTTGCATAAAAGCTGCCGAAAGGCAAAGTTTTGATTATGATAGTCAAAAGCCACATCATGATTCAGAGCTTATGTCTATTCATCCAGATCCAAATATCAATCGTTTAAATGTTTTAGGCGAACCTCTAGCGAGCTGTTGCTATGCCCCTATTACCGGATATTTTCGCAATGGCTTTTGTCATACTGCGACAACAGATCTAGGTCAACATACGATGTGTGCGCAAATGACCGCCGAGTTTCTTAATTTTTCTCAAAAAGTAGGTAATGACTTGATCACACCATTACCAGAAGTCGATTTCCCGGGTTTAGAGCCTGGTGACTTTTGGTGTATTTGTGTGACCCGTTGGGTTGATGCGTACCAAGCCGGTATCGCCCCTCCCATTAAAATTCAAGCTTGCCATCAAGCTGTGCTTTCTTATGTTCCGCTTGATGTGCTTATGGACTATGCAGTGTAATGAGTACTCCCCAAATTATTTTGGCTTCCAGCAGCCAAACCCGTAAAGACTTAATGAACCGCCTTCGCATCGATTATCAAAGCATCGTGCCTGATATTGATGAATCGCCTCGGGGTGAAAATCATGCGGATCATTTGGCCAAAAGACTGGCATTTGAAAAAGCCAAAGCCATTTCAGAACAATATCCAGAAGCAATTGTAATTGGATCAGACCAAGTCGCTTGGCGTGAAGGCGCACCAGATATCTTTATTGGCAAACCCTTAACGGTTGAAAAAGCAGTGAAACAACTGCAAGCCAATTCCGACAAAATTGTGTATTTCAGTACTGCACTTAGCGTACAACAGCTGTCTACAGGCTTTGAACATACACTGGTTGAACATTATAAAGTCAAATTTCGTAAACTTGGTCTTGCTGAAATTGAACGCTATATTGAAGTCGAACAACCTTTAATGTGCGCAGGCAGTTTCAAATGTGAAAGTTTGGGGATTAGCCTGTTTGATCAAATGATTGGACAGGACCAAACCACCTTGATGGGTATGCCGATGATTCAGCTTTGCCATATCCTGCGTCAATTGAATATTTTAGTTCCTTAATTTTAGGCTGTATATATGTCCCAAATCTTAGACGTATTAGGCGGAATTACCGCTGAACAATTCCTTGCCGAATATTGGCAAAAAAAACCATTACTGGTACGTAATGCGCTTCCTGAAATTGCAAATCTGTTAGAACCAAACGATGTCATGGAACTCGCACTCGATGAAAATATCAGTGCCCGTCTTATCAAGCAAAAAGATAAGGATCCAAACCAGTGGTCAGTAAAATCATCACCGCTGATTAAAGCTGATTTCCAGAAAATGCCAAAGCTTTGGACTTTATTGGTACAAGCTGTCGATCATTATTCTTTTGATTTGGCTGAGTTATGGAAAAAATTCCCTTTTATTCCGCAGTGGCGTCGGGATGACATTATGGTGTCTTACGCACCTAAAGGTGGCTCCGTCGGTAAACATTTCGATTTTTATGATGTGTTCCTGGTACAAGGTCACGGACACCGCCGCTGGCAGCTCGGGCAAATGTGTAATGCGGACAGTGAAATTGTTGCCGGCCAACCGTTAAAATTACTGCCAGAGATGGACATTCATTTTGATGAAGTTCTAGCACCGGGTGATTTACTTTATGTACCGCCCGGCTTGTCTCATTACGGCGTAGCGGAAGACGACTGCCTCACCTATTCATTTGGTTTCCGCATGCCAAATGTCGCGGAAATGATGGACCGTGTCAGTGACAAATTTGCTGCTGACCAGTTGCTTAAAAACCCGCTGACCGACATTATTCGCGATAAAATCAGCCCGATTGGTCAAATCAGCCAGGCTGAACTGGAATATTTAAAGACTGAGCTTCTAGCACAATTGCAGAATCCAACCGTGCTTGAAGATGCACTGATGAGTCTGATGTCGGAACCCAAATATCCTGAAAACATTCCAGAGGCAGAAGCCATTGGGACGGGTGATTTGGAAGAAGCACTTGATCTGGGCTATTCACTCATACTTGAGCCAGCTTCGCGTCTACTTTATACCGAAGATGAAGATGAATTGCTGTTTTGGGCCAATGGTGAAGGTATCTGTATTTCTGAAGTCTTTGCACCGATTTTAAAACAGTTGGCTGATGGTAATCCGATATTACTCGATGAAAATCTTTATGATCCAGATATGCTGGAAGATATCGTGAATTTGTTAAATGAATCAATTCTAATGTTATTACCTGCTGCAGACCAAGAATAAATCAGACCATAAGGGGGAATTAGCTTTCCCCTTATTTCTTAGCCTAAATTTAATCAGGCAGATGAAAAATAAAGGTTATTCATTTTCTATTTAGATTTCGTAAAATCAAACGCAAAATAACTTACAAATTTTAATTTTTTACCAATTCGATAGTGCGAAGTGGCTAAATAAAGATCTGTATCTATTTGTACCATTTAATCATGATAACGCCTAACCCAATTTGGATTCACAGATAAATCATGATTGATAATCAGAACATCTTGATTACTGAAAAGTGATGTTCCTAAAACAGTATTAAATTGATATCTTTGGGTTTCCAATCTTCCAATCTTCCAATCCCCAGCCGATTAAAACCGGTTAATTCTCCTGCAGGTGAAAGATGAAATACTTTACCTCGCCAAAGATTTAAACGCTGAAACCAGACGGGTTTAATCACCATACCTTTTGCACTGCCATTTAAAGATTCAATCCTCGGACAGCCACCATTTTTAAATAATTGATTCAAAGCTTTTATATCAAGATGTTTTAAATCTTCCAGTTTATGAATAGCAGATAATTTTAAATCCTCATTCATCATTCCCTCTCTTACCGCATTCAGAATATTTATTTTATATAGCGTAATGAATCATGCATATTTTAAAGGTGACTATTTATTTTATTTTCAATGACCATCTTTATATGGTGTCATATGAATTACAGCCAAATAAAATTATTTTAGCTGAATAATCGCTTGGGTTTGGGTACAGCCCTTTTCAGAAGACAAGTTAAATTCCGCTCCAATGCGTTCTAAGCGCATTTTCATACTCCGCATGCCAATACTTAATCCCTGTTGTGCCACACAATCCGTATCAAAACCCACGCCATCATCCTGTATGGTCAAAACCAGTTGATTTTCTAAAAGATAAGTCATCGATACTTTCACATTTTTTGCCTGACTGTGTTTAATCACATTGGTTAAACTTTCTTCTAAAACACGAATCAAGGTCAAACACTGGAGCGCTGTTGGTATCGCCTGCCACTCACGCGGAAAAAGCCATTTAGAATGAATCTCTAACTCATCCATCAACTGACTAAAACGGTGTCTTACTGGCGCAACCCACATGACTGGACTGACGGGAATTTTATTATCAGCAGATGAACCGCTATCTATAATTTGCCTTAAATCATCTCTAAGTAATTTGAGCATCGATAAGAATTGCTGATTCGGAATATTATGGGCACTTTGATCCACTAAAATCATGGAGCGCACTAATGATGCGCCTAAGCCATCATGTAAATCATGAGATAAATGTATTCTTTCTTGCAACTTCACATTTTCAAGTTCCAATTGATGTTTTTCATTCAGACTTAAACTTAAATTCTCTTCCGCTTGTTTAACTTTGACTTCTAATGCGGCATTAAATGTTTCTATTTTTTTTATATTACGTGTCAATCTCGCACCCAATATAACCACCACAAAGAAACTAATAATCGGTGAGGTATAGGGGGATAATGGTTGTGCATCAGAAGATGAGTGTGACAATAACAATAGCGTATCAAAGATAGCGAAACTGACAATTCCAGTTAAGCAAATTGCTAAAAAAATATAATCTGATCTTCTAGATTGAATGGCGCAATAGCTTATATAAATATAGGTGACAAAAAATATACCTACATAGATTAAAAATATCAGAGGAAAAATAAAATGAATAAAATGTTGCGGCGTAAAAAAGATAGCAACGAGAATAAGTCCTGTCGCAAAATAAATTGCACCTTCAATTTTAGCTAAATAGACTTGGATAAATCTGAGCAAATAAATACAAAAGCAAAGGATATACAGTACAAAAAAAACCAAATTTACTTGGGTTGCTATTAAGCTGCTGGGATATGGAAATGTTTCTGTAGTCAATACATTGGAAATAAATAACACCCACAATAAGGAACTTAATGCGAACCATCCGAAGGTGGTTTCTTTGGGTCTTAACAACCAGATTACAAAACAGATCATCCCAAAAGTAATCGATAAAATAATATTGATTTGAAATAAGGTTCTACGGTTCCAAACTTTAGTTTGATGGATCTGATAATTGTTTTGCACATTATTAAAAGAAATTTTCCCCAAACCTGGAGATTGAAAAGCAAAACCATTCACATAAATCAAAATTTCATTTTTATCCGTTCTTAATCCCGATATGGGTAAGATCCAGTAACGTGGCACATTCCAACTTTTAGATAACGGTTCCTGTAGATGTTGATCTCGCCAAAGTAAATCCCCATTTAAAAAAACCGCCCCTGCAGAATTAATATAATCGACTGAAAAAACAATTGGCTCTGCCAGCTTGGCATTATTTTGACATGACCAGTTCCACTGAATCTTGTACCAAGCAGCACCATTATAATTTTCCCAGTGCTTATTCCATTTATCTGGCAATTGTATCAACAGCCAGCCTTGCTTGGGTAAAACTGTTTGTGAAGGCGTTTTCACTGCAGAAACAGAATTAATCTGTACTGAGCATTGTGAATTAATACTTTCAGTTATTTTTGCATAACTGATTTGACTGAATATACTCAGCAATAATATGCAGATAAAATTCAGAATGGAATGCTTCATAAAATCCCTAAGGATCGTGCTGCACTGACCGCTTTGGTTCTTTTGGTTACCGCCAGTTTGCGATAAATATGTTTAATGTGACTTTCAACGGTATATTTAGAAATAAACAATTGTTCTGCAATTTCCCGATTGCTCATCCCATGCGCAACCAAGTTTAATATTTCAGTTTCACGATTAGTCAAAAGTGCTACATCAGAATCTAATAATTTCTCATCCGTTGAACCTGTAATCACTGAAGCTGATATTTGCTTTAAAATTTCTTGGGCAATAAAAGGATCAATCGGTGCACCACCACGCAGAATACTTCGAATAGACAGTCGTACCTCTGCATCATCGCGTTCTTTCAAGACATACCCGGTCGCACCGGCTTTGATGGCTGAAAATAGACTGGCTTGCGTACTCCATGCGGAAATCACCAGAATTAAAGCACTGCTATCTTGGGCACGAAGCTTTTCTATCAGTTCCACCCCATTTCCATCAGGAAGTCCAAGATCGACCAATGCCAAAGAAATCGGTTGTTGTTCTATTTGCAGGAAGGCTTCTTTTAAGTTTTGAGCAAAAATGAGCATGTCATTGTTATAGCCCAATTCTGCCAATATATTTCTTAATCGTTCTTGAATGAGATCTTCATCTTCAACAATTAAAACTGGTACAGGTAAAATCGTTTCTAATTCCGACACACACTACCCCTTTTCGACAATTACTTAATATTGCAAAAAATAAAATTAAAAATATATCCCTAAAACTAAGTAATTTAATGACTTTTATACTAATAGTTAAAATTATCATTCAGTATTTTGAGATTTATCCTCTCAATTTCACACCATAAAATAAAAACACTAACGATTCAATCACTGATTAATATCCGCTCAACAAATTAAATCATTTATCTGAAACTCAGTTTACATTCGCTCCTGAGCTAAATTTTTAAATACCTACTTTCAATAAAAAAACAGCTTATAAAGCTGTTTCTATAGAGCAGTGAATTATTTAACCATATTGCTTGT
>JBLZXS010000375.1:2398-2888 GCA_050285325.1 Acinetobacter sp. | reverse complement strand
AGTAATTACCTTGGTCGGTTTATCATTCAATTATATTCTGATTGGGCTGGAAAAATACTTTACCGCTTGGAAACGTAATCCGTCCGAATAATATCAAGCTGTAAAAAAGCAGTGTGGGTTCACTGCTTTTTTATGTTTATTAAAAAAATAAGAAGTATAGGGGCTTTAAAATAAATAGAATATTAGATCTCTTTCATAAATCAAAAAACGACCACCTTTTTGATTGATATTTGTACTCTAGTTTTCTTAGCATTCGTGCATAATCTGCGGATGAAATACATTGATTCAAAGAAGCTTTCTGAAGCACAGTTTAAGCAATATACGGGCATTTCATGCTCAACCTTTTATTTAATGATTGAGCAATTAAAAAAGAAGCATGTTCCAGCTAAAGGCAGACCACCTAAGCTAAAGGTGGAGGATCAGATTCTTCTGTGTCTAAGCTATTGGCGTGAATATCGAACTTTATTTCACGTTGCAACGAGTTATGGGA
>JBLZXS010000375.1:0-2388 GCA_050285325.1 Acinetobacter sp. | reverse complement strand
TACGTCATGTTGAAGACTGTCTGATTCAGTCCAATCTGTTTAATTTACCCAAAGATTTGCCCGAAGGCAAAGGCATAGACTGGAATGTGGTAATCGTAGATGCCACAGAAATTCCAATTCAAAGGCCTAAAAAAAACAGAAGAAAAGCTATAGTGGCAAGAAAAAGGCACATACCTTTAAAGTACAAGCCATCATTCATTATAAAACTCAGCAAATTCTGAGTTTATGTACTGATCGCGGTGCGGTGCACGATTTCGAGCTATTCAAACGCAATTTAAACCAGATTCCTTCAGGGGCTTTTATCCTTGCAGATAAAGGCTATCAGGGAGTTTATGCCTGGTACCCTAATAGCCTATTGCCGTCAAAAGCCAAAAGACACTGTAAACTGGATCCTGAGCTTAAAATCTATAATCAGGAAATCAATAAAAGAAGAATAGGAATCGAGCATGTATTTGGCAACTTGAAAACCTTTAAAATTCTTGCGGAACGTTACCGAAATAGAGGTAAAAGACTCGGTTTGAGATTCAGTTTAATTGCTGGAATCTATAACTTGGAGTTGAGTAAAAAATGATTTATGAAAGAGGTCTATTAAATTTTTAGTTTGAATTAAAATAAAAATCTAAAATAAATTATGTATTTTTTAATATAGTGTCTGATTTGTTTTTAAAAAATACATGTAATTATAATAATGCATATTTCATTAAGCGGGTACGAATCACATTTCGGGTCACACCCAGTAACCTTGCAGTATGCACCTGATTGTATTCACAGTAAGTATAAGCACTACGAATAAACTGTTCTTCAATCAGTTCATTGATATTCAGTTGTGGTAATTGCTGCGAGGCTTGAAACAAATGTTGAAAGGTCGATTGTAATAATTTTTCAGCATCGGCATTGGCCAAGATTTCCGGTAGTGCAGATATATCTAAATCGTTTTGCTGTGTACTTGGATTTTGTCCTTTGCTGCGGCTATGCAACAGGTTTGAGAAGCGAATATCATCCGGTTCAATCACACCATTTTGACTGACCAAAACTGCATGGTGAATGGTATTTTCCAGTTCACGGATATTACCCGGCCAACGATGTTGTAACAGTTTTTTTACCGACAATGGGCTAAGGCGTAACGGGGTTGCATGCGGGTCAGTTTGATAGCGTTCCACAAAGAATTTAGCCAGGGGTAAAATATCATCGCGGCGCTCTGCAAGCTTTGGAATACGTAGTAAAGCCACATATAAACGGTAAAATAAATCCTCCCGGAATTTACCTTCCAGCACGGCTTTTTCAAGGTCGACATTGGTGGCGGCAATAATCCGTACATTAATCCGAATCGGCTTGAGCGAGCCGACCCGAACAATCTCGCGTTCCTGTAAAATACGCAGTAATTTCACCTGCATCGGCAGCGATAAATCACCAATTTCATCTAAAAATAAGGTGCCATTATGCGCGGCCTCAAACCAGCCAATGCGTTGGTTGATTGCACCCGTAAACGCACCTTTTTCGTGGCCGAATAACTCGCTTTCTGCTAGAGATTCGGTTAAAGCACCGCAATTGACCGCAATAAAAGGACCTTTGGCACGGTGACTCAAGGCGTGAATTTGTCGGGCCACCAGTTCTTTACCGGTGCCGGTTTCACCAATAATCAAGGCATTGGCATCGCTGGGCGCAATTTGTTCAATGCGCTCCAGTAGCGCCTTTGATAGGGGATCTTCAAAAACGGTTGCTCTGGCACGTTCGTAGCGAACCGTCTGACTGACGCTAGGATGCGTTAATATAGACATATGATTTGCTTCATTATAAAAATTGAACTCATCATGAAATATTTAATATCGAAAAATAAATAATAAAAGGATATTTAATTATCTGTTTTGCTGCATAAATGCTTTTTGATAAATATATCTGTTAAATAGATAAATAAAGCATGCATAACTAAATATTAAATCGAGATAAATAATCAGCTAAAAATATTTTATATTAATTAAATCATAAACACAGAGTAATTATAATGACAATCACAGCTGTTAACGTACGCAATCAATTTAAAGGCGTTATTCAAGAAGTATTAGAAGGTGACGTTGTTTCAGAAATAAATGTAGAAACCAAAGCCGGTCTTTTCACTTCAATTATTAGTACCCGTTCAGTCAAAGACCTGGACCTTAAAGTCGGTTCTGAAGTAGTGGTGTTGATCAAATCGACGGAAGTGTCCTTGGCGAAGCTGTAATTTGCCATTGCTTCAAGCTTTACAGGAGAATTGAGATATGACACAGCAACAGACCGGCCATGTATCCATTCAGCAACTCAGCAAAACCTATCCAACTCAAAATAATGAAGAACTCACCGTACTGGAAGATATTAATCTAGACATTCAGCCAGGTGACTTTATTAGTATTG
>JBLZXS010000374.1:0-4009 GCA_050285325.1 Acinetobacter sp. | reverse complement strand
TCTTCAATACCACGAATCGCCAAAAGTTGAGAAGTCCACTCATCCGTTTGTTTCGTCTCGGGTAAAGACAATACCAATGATGAAAGATAACGCGGCTGAGCTAGGCCAAAGCTGATTAATAACCAGACCACAGCGATTCCCGCAAGAATACTCCAACCCATTGAAGTATTATTTAGTAACAAGAGTTGACCACCAATCATGCCGCCAAAAAATGCCCCTAAAAACTGGCTGCTGGCATTGACACCCATGGCCGTCGCTTTAGACTGAATTGGTGCGGATTTAGATAGCCAAGAAGGCAATAAAGCCTCCATCACGTTAAAGGCGATGAAGAAGCATCCTAAGCCTGCCAGTAAGATATATTTTGATTCATAGCCAAAAATCAGCACCAGTAAGCCCAGAATAATCCCGCCAATCGCAGTCAGGAAAATGCCGCGCATTTTGCGATATTTTTCCGCCAATATAATGCTTGGAAAAGCAAAAAACAGACTAATAACCAGCAAGGGTAAATACACCAGACCATGACTAGCCAATGGAATATCAGCAAACTGGATTAGTTGCGATGGCATATAAATAAACATCGCTGTCAGCAATAAATGCAGCGCAAATACCGAAACATGCAAGCGGTTTAAATCGCCCATTTTCAGTACCTGCTTCAGTTGTGCGAGATAACCTTGCTGATAGTTTTTATGATGACGGGTGACTTTGGGAACCAGCAGCAACATGGAAATTGCAGCCAAACCCATCAGCGTCGTCACCCAAAACAGTCCGGAAATACCCACCAGACTAGTGAGCCAAGGGCCAAGACTGAATGCGACCATAAAGGATACGCCAATACTCATCCCCATTACCGCCATGGCTTTGCTGCGCTGTTCTTCACGGGTGACATCGGCTAACAATGCCATGACTACCGCAGAAACCGCACCGCCACCGGCAATCGCACGGCCAATGATTACGCCATAAATGGTCTCGGACATCGCGGCAATTGCACCACCGAGTGCAAACAGCAATAAGCCTAAAACCACCAAAGGCTTACGGCTAAAACGGTCAGCCAGCAGGCTAAATGGAATTTGTAAAATGGCTTGGGTTAAACCATATACGCCTACCGCCAAACCAATCAGCGCAGGCGTTGCGCCTTGATATGACTGTCCTGCTACAGAAAACACAGGAATAATCATGAACAAACCCAACATACGCAGTGCAAAAATACTGCTTAAGGCAAAGGTTGAACGGCGTTCTAAAGCATTCATCATATCAGTAAGCTTAGGTTTATAAGTTTAATTTCGATGGGCTATCCTACAACATTCATGTTCTGGATGCTGATTTATTCAAAGGTCAGCCCTCATAAAAAAGGGCGCATTTTCATACGCCCCTATTGTAACCGTTTTTCTTAAAAAACCATTAACCGATCCGTTCTTGACGCTTGCTATATTGAATGGATGCAATCACTGCCCAGACAATAAACGCGACACCAATTAAACCTGTCACCACTTCTGGTACGTGTAGACCAGTACCGCTCGCCAGCATAATGAAGGCTAAAGCACCAATGGCATAGTGTGCGCCATGTTCAAGGAAAACATAGGCATCCAAGGTGCCTTTTTCAACCAGGTAGATGGTCATTGAACGCACGAACATTGCACCAATGGCAAGACCCAGCATAATGATCACAACATCGGATGTAATCGCAAAAGCACCAATTACACCATCAAAACTGAACGATGCATCCAGTACTTCAAGGTAAAGGAAACCACCAAAACCGGCTTTAATCACACCTGTAGAAGCACCACTGGCATCATGTGCCACAGCATTACCCTGTTCATCAATTTCAGGTTCACCGCCTAACAAGTGACTCAGGACTTGAACCCCAATGTAAATGACGATCCCCCAGATTCCTGCCATGGTCACGGCTAAACGTGATGCTTCATCGACATTGGCCGCCATAATCAGCAAACCCACCAAAGCAATAAATACCGACATTGCCGGTACATTGGCTAGATTAGACAAACGTGCTTCAATCCATCTAAACCAGTGGGTATCTTTTTCACTATCCAGGAAGAAATTCAGGAACACCAGCAACAAGAACGAGCCACCAAATGCTGCAATTTCAGCATGATGCGCCATTAACTTCTCGGAATAAAGAATAGGATCATTGATCGCCATTTTCACGACTTCAAGCATGCCCATATCCGCAGTGACCGCAACTATCACAATCGGGAACACCAAACGCATGCCAAATACAGCAATAACGATACCGACAGTTAAAAAGATCATTTTCCAGAAATGATCCCAACCGCGCAGTACCGAGGCATTCACCACGGCATTATCGAAAGAAAGTGACACTTCCATGACTGCTAGAATGGCAGTAATGGTCAACGCGGTGAACATGGTCTTTAAACCTGCTTCTGGGCCATGGGTATAGCCCCAATATGCAGAAATAGCCAGACACACGATCGTAAAAATGATTGAGAAACCAAAATGTTTCATCATGATAGATCGACCTATAGACAAATATTTATAGAGAGTAAATTCGGTAAAACTTAAAGAATAAAAGCTTAAGATTTTATGTGCACAATTATGACGCCTTTTTGAGATTAATCCAAAATTCTTCGTATGATTTTTTTTGAAGATAAAATCATGCTTTGGGTTACCGGATATCTTCGTGTGAAAACTCTTGTTATAGTCCTGCCTTCTGTAAATTCTTCTTTTAATAGCGTTAGGATGATGAGATGAGCTTTTCTCAAGAGGTTTGGCAGCGAAATCTGGATTTATATCAAAAAACTTTAGCTCTGCCATTTAACCAAGAACTTGCACAAGGTACGTTGAGCAAAGACGTTTTTAGCCACTATGTGATTCAGGATGCGCATTATTTACTGGCTTATGGTCGATCACTTGCAGTCTGTGCTGCCAAAGCCTTCGAAGCCGATGATGTAATTCAGTTTGCGGAAGCTGCCAGAATTGCCATTGTGGTTGAACGCAGCCTGCATGATGGTTTTATGCAGGAATTTGATATCACCAAAAAAGAATTTGAATCCACTCCTTTGACCTTGGCTTGTCATCATTACACTTCATTTTTAACTGCAACGGCATGGTCTGAAAGCTATCCGGTGGTGTTGGCTTCTTTACTGCCTTGTTTCTGGATTTATGCCGAAGTGGGTAAAGATATTGTCGATAATTCAATACCGAATAATCCGTACCAAGCTTGGGTCGATACCTATGCAGGTGAAGAATTCAATGAGGCTGTACGTAACGTGATTACCACCATTGATAAAGTCGCAGCGCGTTGTGATGCCGATACGCTTGAGAAAATGCATCATGCCTATACCACAGCTGCGAAACTGGAATGGTTGTTCTGGGATAGTGCTTATGATCAACGCCAGTGGTTAGGTTTGGATGAATTATAAGATTCGATAGTCCGTATCTAAATCCCCCCTCTCTTTCAATTTGTGATCAAGATTATTTTTACTTCCACTTTAAAGTGGAAGTAAATTAAAAAGATCTTCCCTTTGAAAGGGTAAGGATTCTCAAAATATATTTTGAGTCCGCAAGCGGGGATTTGTTTTACTGCTGAAAAAACTGCCAACCATAAATCAGTCCTGCCGCAGCCACAATCCAGCATAGCGTCGCCATACCGAGACACGACCACATCGACATCTTGGTGGCCAATACATACACCAACAGCAAATAAATAAAATATGGAATAAGCGACCACAAACCGAATAATGCAGTTTTACGCAAAGCTTCTGCGCCCTGCTGTTGCGACACAATCACATGTGCAATCAGGGCAAAGGTCGGAAATAGTGGCACCAGACCGGCAATATAAAAAGCTTTACTTTTGGAAAGGATAGAAATAATTAAAACAACGGCTGCCCCTAAACTACATTTTAAAAATAAAGCCAGCATCCCTATCTATCCGAACAGATCAATTGATTGAATCGCATAGTCTACGCCGCAAACTATCTTTTGCTTACATTAAATTCACCACAATCAAGGCAATCAATGCCGGTACAGCCTG
>JBLZXS010000373.1:0-4692 GCA_050285325.1 Acinetobacter sp. | reverse complement strand
GCACCGCACCAGGTCATGATTTGTGGGGTTTTACGAAACAACAACCATAATAAAATTGGGACTAAAGGCACATATAGAGCTGTCAGAAAAGCAGATTCACTACTGCTGATGGTTTTTAGTCCAATGGTTTGTGTGCCATAGCCAATCGCAATGACCAAGCCAATTAAGGCACCGGCAGCGATCTCTTTTAAACTAACGCTGTTTAAATCTTTCCAGGAAAACAAGCTGACAAACAGCATGGCCGCGGCAAAACGACAGCCGACAAAGAACATCGGGCTGGCAAAGTTGAGTCCGTATTGCACGGTGATAAATGAACCACCCCAAATCACGGTAATTAAAATCAGGGCAAGTTGAGGTGCTTTGGATGTTATCCAGGAAGGAGCATTTGACATATTTACACGAGGGAGAAATTCATCTGAGAATCGAAAAAATAAAAAAGAGGTCCGAAGACCTCTTTAGGAGGGATCAAATCTTAAATAGACTGGTCATCCCAAAGTGATTGGGCTTCACGAAGGTTGAGTGTACCTTCATAGATTGCACGACCGGTAATCGCACCTAAAATACCCGGTTGGCCTTTTAAGTTACGCACGTCATCCAGGTTGGTTACACCGCCAGAGGCAATGACTGGCAGGCCTGAGTAAGTCGCAAGATTAACAGTCTGTTCGATGTTAACCCCTTGCATCATGCCATCACGCGCGATATCGGTATAAACAATGCTCGATACGCCTGCATCTGCAAAACGTTTAGCAAGATCAGTGGCTTTAATGTCAGTAACATTGGCCCAGCCATCGGTTGCGACCATGCCATTCATCGCATCAATTCCGACAATAATGCGGCCTGCAAATTTCTTGCACGCTTCTTCGACGAAAGCCGGATCTTGAACCGCTTTGGTGCCAATAATCACGAAAGATACGCCGGCATCCAAATAATGTTCAATGGTTTCAAGCGAGCGAATACCACCACCAATTTGAATTGGCAATTCAGGCTGCGCTTTAGCAATTGCTTCAACCACAGGTTTATGAATGGGTGTACCAGCGAAAGCGCCGTTTAAATCTACTAAATGTAAGCGACGCGCGCCTTCATTTACCCAATGCTGTGCAGTTGCAACGGGGTCGTCCGAAAATACGGTATCGTCTTCCATACGACCTTGTTTTAAACGAACACATTTGCCATCTTTCAGGTCAATTGCAGGGATGATCAGCATGCTTTCGCTCCTTGCCTAATCTCGTTAAAGTTATTGTTTGTCATCTTAGCAAAGTATTGTTAAATCTCTAAGCCTCAGTTTCAGCTTTTCTTTTATTCGGGTGAAGGTGTAATTTTAATGAAGTAGCGGGAAGGGTTTCTGGTAATAGACCCAAACGCAGTAATTCTTCAAACACTAAAACCGGGGCATAGGCATCGGCAGCGGCATACTGAATTTGATGTGGCGTGAGTATTTTACGTGCCCAGTTCGAGGTACTTATTTTTTTACTTTTTGGAAAATTGACCTGAAACAACAGTGCCATGGCATTTTTAAGTCCCATCGGATGGGTAAAACCAAAGGCGGAGAAGCATTTAGACAGTTCAATCACGCTGTTCAGC
The DNA here is from genome assembly GCA_050285325.1 of Acinetobacter sp. Lineage (GTDB taxonomy): Bacteria > Pseudomonadota > Gammaproteobacteria > Pseudomonadales > Moraxellaceae > Acinetobacter. The sequence goes on along the minus strand of JBLZXS010000373.1, from coordinate 3,111 downwards.
TCAATGCCTTTTTTACGGAAAAGATGAGCATCATTTTTTAAGCCAAAACCGACTTTAATCTGGTCACGATTTTCAAAAATAGCTTTGAGGAAGTCTAATATCTGAGGGTTAATTTGAAATAAATAAGCTGTGTCGTGAGTGGCCAACTGAATCAGATGCGGGCCGGTAGACACTTCACCTTTGTTGAAGGTCGGTTTGGATTCACTGTCAAAACCAAATAATGCACAAGTTTTTAATTTTTGTTCGAGGGCATGGCATTGCTCAATGTTGTTAATGACCTGAATCCGTTGCATGGGAAGATTCTCAAAAACAGGGAGTTGCTGAATCTGTTCTTTGCTCGGTAGCATTTGCAGCTGGGGCTCTTCCATAATCATCAACAGGTTACTGGGTCTGAACTCAGCTTAATCGCTTTTCAGCATTTAGGCAAAAGGATATGGTTTTAATAGCCAATGACTAAAATACCTTTTAAAGGGAGTTTAACTCTTTGAGATGTGTAAAGTGTATCCAGAAAATTATATACTTTTTGGAAATCATCTGAACCTCGATAAGTATTTCGAACTGCTAAAACAAGATATTCAATATCAACCATCATACTGGCCTGGAATATATCTTTTAGAAATTGATTATTAACAACTGCACGTCCAGCTTCTACTTCTATCACGATTCTTTCATTGAAATGAATTGCATCAGCCAAGAAACTTTTTGAAGGCTGATTGTTATATCCAAAGAGCACAGGAACGGGAATTTTATCTTCTGCTAACTTAGTTTTTTCAACTTTAAAGCCAATATCTTCTAGTCCATCTACAATGGTTAAAAGCACGTCATTACTCTTTAAACTATTTGTATGAGAGTTAATAGCATTTGCATATTGATAGAATACAGAAACAACATTTAATAGCTTTTGTGTGGTGGGTTCTGATCCAGGAAAATATTGAAATTGAATCATTTTAAAATTTTTAAATAAAAATTATATTGTTATATATTATAAATTAAAAAAGCCCAACCTGAGTTGAGCTTTTAAAATGTTGACCTAAGTGTCTAGAAGTCTAATTTTAGATATTCCATTCCACAAAGTTTTTCAGTAACTGTAAACCTGCGGTATGGCTTTTTTCTGGATGGAACTGGGTCGCGAACAGATTTTCTTTATGCAATGCCGTGCAGAACTCTAAACCATAGTCACAGGTCGCGGCAACAAGGGCCGCATCTTTCGGTTCAACATAAAAACTATGCACAAAATAGAAGCGCGCATCCTGTTCAATGTCTTTCCACATTGGATGGCTTGGATCTGCCTGATGCACCTGGTTCCAGCCCATGTGCGGCACTTTTAAGCCTGCCATTTCCGGGAAATGCTTTACTTCACCTTCAAAAATACCCAGCGCATCTACACCGCCATTTTCTTCAGAGTGCTGCATCAAAGCTTGCATACCGACACAAATTGCCAGAACAGGCTTGTTGAATACGGCATGACGTACCACTTCATCAATACCTGCTTCATGCATGCCCTGCATACAGTCACGCATTGCACCTACACCGGGAAATACAATTTTATCGGCTTGGGCAATTAATTTAGGGTCATTGGTCACATCGACAGTAGCACCGACATGTTCCAGTGCTTTAGCTGCAGAGTGTAAATTCCCCATACCATAGTCAAGAAGGGCGATACGGGTCATTACAAACTACCTTTGGTTGAAGCAACAGTATTTTCAGCACGTGGATCAATTTCACAAGCCATACGTAGCGCGCGGGCAAACGCTTTAAAGGTACATTCGATCTGGTGATGGCTATTTTTGCCTTTCAGGTTGTCAATGTGCAGCGTCATTAACGCATGATTCACAAAGCCTTGAAAAAATTCAGAGAATAGATCAACATCAAAGGTACCGATACGGGCACGAGTGAATGGAATATCCATCCATAAGCCAGGACGACCGGATAAATCGACCACCACACGACTTAACGCTTCATCCAGTGGTGCATAAAAATGACCATAACGTCGTAAGCCTTTTTTATCACCCAACGCCTGGGCGAAAGCCTGACCGAGTGTGATACCACAGTCTTCGACGGTGTGATGGTCATCGATATCCAGGTCACCATCACAGTGAATGTCGATATCGAACAAGCCGTGTCGCTTGATTTGATCAATCATATGATCTAAAAATGGAACACCTGTATTTAGGGTGCCTTGACCCGTACCATCAAGATTCACACGAACTCGAATTTTGGTTTCGTTAGTGTTTCTTACCACTTCACTGATACGTTGCGTCATAGACACGTTCCTCAAAAACGTCAAAAATGATGATGTAAAATGTTTTTTCGCGATGACGAAATCATCGCATATTAGATTGCTCAGGAGGGTTAATCAATGCCTATTACCGTACATGCTTATACTTCACTAGAAAATGACGAAGTGCGCAGCCAGCTTGAGCGACTGTATGACACGAGCCCGGAATTTGGAGACGGGCAGGATGCCATTGAACAACTAGAGCAAAACTTGGCTCAGTATACCTTAGTTTACACAGCAGAATTTAATACTAAACTGATTGGGGCAATTTGGTGTACCGGGCAAGGGGAAAGCAAAATTCTGGAAAATATTGTAGTGCACCCGGCCAACCGCGGACGCGGGGTTGCAGAACGACTGGTGAGCGAAGTCTGCCGACTGGAAGAAGAAAAAGGCGTTAAAGTTTTTGAACCGGGGTGTGGCGCCATTCATCGTTGTCTGGCGCATCTGGAAAAAATTTAAACCTGTTCAGAAAATAGAAAAGCAGCCTTAAGACTAATGCCAGTCAGTTCAAAAATTGACTGGCATTTTTTATTGCGAATTCATTAGGGTATTTGACCTAAAAGCTAAGACCTTTATTAAAAACCTTTTCACTGATCAGCATTAAGCCTTGAGACTGTTTTTATGCCTAAAAATAGTACGGCGTTAAAAAAATAAATTGAGCTTTAAATGAAAAACAATCAAATAACTTGAGATTTGCTGTAAAAATAAACACTTGTTTCAAAAAACATAAAACCTGCTTGACTGAAAAACACTTAGACTGTTTAATACGCGACATCGGCGTGATAGCTCAGTAGGTAGAGCAACGGATTGAAAATCCGTGTGTCCCCAGTTCG
>JBLZXS010000372.1:0-5055 GCA_050285325.1 Acinetobacter sp. | reverse complement strand
CCTTCTGGTATTGCTATTTGAACTTCTCTATTTTTAACTTTATCCTTAGTTAAAACAAAAGGACCTCCTCCCTTTTGAGCATCTCGCTTAAACGCTAATGTATCATCAACATAACTTTTCATCTGCTTTTCAAGTGATTTTAAACCATTGGTACCATTAAATGGACTAATCGTGTCCATTGACTTTGCACTAATTGCGGTTTGTGTTGATGGATTATAAAAATCAAATGTCTTAAAATTTGTTTTAAAACTATTAAGATTAATAAAATCTGATGATAATGATTGCTTTAATGTCGCTTCCCACTGCAACCCCCTCGTTGCCCAACCAGTAGACCAATCAAGTTTTGGAATATTCGAAACATTATTTGTACCTAATTTCTTAATACTCGCTGCACTCAGCCCCAAACTAGTAAATACTTCTGCTTGAACTCTTTGTGCATTTGCTACTTTTTCAGCATCTCCACTATTTAAATCTATATAAGATTGTTTAATTTTATTTGCTTGTTCTTTTAAATCCAAATTTGTTAAAAGTTGGTAAATCGCCTCCCCTTTTTTACAATTATTCTCCATCGCTTCTGCACATGCCGAAGTACCTAGTGGGCAATGTATTGCCGATACAGCTGTATCACCGAATGCATCGGCTATTGCGATAATACCATCACCTACACTTCCAACACCATTTACAACACCTTGAGCAATTGGAATATCTGTTTGTGATGCTACCCACTTCACTCCTTGCTTAACTTTATTACGTATATCATCACCTAATACGGAGTTGTTCTCCACCGCATTCTGCCCAATTACACCTGCCAACTGAGCATTGTAGCTAGAGTCTCCTGCAGCCCCACCAATGACTGCACCAATCCCTGCAGTTAAATCACGGATTTGCGCTTTTTCAGCCTCTAACAGCAAGTTTGCTTGGAACTCACCATTTACAAAGTACTTAGGGTCATCTTTATAATTTTCTGCAAGTTGGTTGGTTAAGTAATTGGCACCAGTTGTTGCACCAACAGCACTACCTGCTAAACCGACAATTGAACTAATTGTAGATTTCTCACTTGTAGCTTCCTTTCCATACAAACAAATACTAAGTAAGTTGATCCTAGCCAAAATAATGGACAATAAATCCCTCTAAAGATAATGTAACGTTAACTTTGGAGACATAAAAATGGCTAAACGCTTTAGTCCAGAATTCAAACAACAAGCAATTGATTATGCACTTTCAAACTCACATGAGTCTGTAGCTGCAATCGCCCAGAAATTAGGTGTGGGTTATTCAACCTTAGACAAATGGATGCGCGAAGCCAATCCAGTGGGTTCAAGCAAACGTCAACTTTCTCCTGAACAACAGCGGATCTTGGAATTAGAAAAAGAAGTCAAACAACTCAGGGAAGCCAATGACATCTTAAAAAAAGCGCATGTGTACTTTCTGACAGATCATGCTAGGAAAAGTACACGGTAATTCAAGATTTGGATGCGAATAAAATCACTGTATCTTCTGCCTGTAAATACCTAGGTGTCAGTACTTCAGGCTATTATGCCTGGCGGAAACGCCAGGCCAATACAGTGCAGAAATACAATGATTTAAAAGTCGTATATTGGCAGCATCATGCGCGCTTGGGTGCACCGTCATTGGTACATGACATGCATGATTTAGGTTATCGCATGAGTGAACGAACTGTTGGAAGAATGCTTAAAAAGCTTGGTTTACGAAGCAAGATCGCACGTAAATACAAGCATACGACTGATTCAAACCATCGTTTGCCTACAGCACCCAATCTATTGATCGCCAATTTACAGTTACTCAACCTAATAAAGTTTGGACAACAGACATTACCTATATCCGAACTAAAGAAGGTTGGTTGTACTTATGTGTGATGCTAGATTTATTTAGCCGTCGTATTGTGGGGTGGCAAACCAGCCATCGAATAGACCGCCAATTGGTGTGTGATGCGTTTAATTATGCAATCGCTCGTCAGGGTTATCCAACTGGTGTTATGGTTCATTCCCTTGCGAAGCAGTGCTTCTCAGGTTCACAGTACTGTAGTCGTGATTTTAGAGCGCTATTACTGACAAATGATTGTATTCAAAGTATGTCTAGACGAGGCCTTGCGCAGTATACTGCTCATGGGATAATGCAGTGACTGAAAGCTTCTTTCATACATTAAAAAGTCATGTGGTACATGGCAGTGTGTTTTCGACTCGAAAAGAAGCGAATACTGTCTTGTTTGATTATATTGAGATTTATTACAATCGAGTGAAAAGGCACTCTGCAAATGGTTGGTTAAGCCCAGAAGCCTTTGAGCAGAAATACTTTAAGAATTTAGAGGGATCGGTTATCCACGATACTGTCTAGGATCAAGTAGCAGTGCTACACTACCCTTTGCTCTATATCTATAAATCATATTTTGCAAATATTTTCTCAATCTCATCTTTTCTAGAAGGTTGTTCTTTCAAAACATTCTCTAAACCCTTTCGAATATGATACTTAACCGTCCCTTCATCATAATCTCCTTCATTTGGCTCTAAACCCATCATTTCATGTACCCAAGCACAATAAATTGTTGTTCCATCTTCTTGTAACTCAGGAGCTAAACTCCAACCAGGATCACCTCCAACAGGCTCCATAGGATCTTTACCTATAATGCCTCTCAAATAATATTCTAGGTCTTGCCCCCCTGTTATTCCAAAACCCAAGCACCAAAGCAAAGGCATTAACTCTACTGAAGAGCCCTCTTCATTAATATAACCTATCATTATTTGACTCCTCCAGAAGTAGGATTTATAGGGAATGCTGATGGAACATAATTAGTCCCTTTATATGAGCTAATCGGCACTCTAAAAGTAATCCCATTCACTATTACATGCTGTATTTTATTTCCATTTATCCCATAATTTACAATCGCTTTCGATGCTGCTTCATTTGCCATTGTTGCCATTGTTGCCATTGTTGCCATTTGTTTATCACTGTACACTTTTGGATCATAAACTGTTTTTGTCTCAATTCTTCCATTTGGTAATTGATATTTAATATCCATAATTCCTTTGGAAACTTGAGTTGGATTACCAATTACTTTCCCTCCATTACTATTAAGGACATCATAGAAATTATCAGAATTATGCCCACCTGAAATTACTTTCTGATTTTTACGACCTGCAACTTCGCCACTGATTAAATGTTTCCCTAAAGGTGTATCAATTTGTTTTGTGCCAGCATTTATATTGCCATCTCTCGGTCTAACAGGAACTCTACCAGCGAAATCTGCCTCAGGTTCAATTAAAGTCTTCGCAAAAACCTTACCATACGCTTTCCCAATATTTTCAATTGCTTCATCGGTTAATTTAATAGGGCCACTTAAAGTCTTTGAAAAACCTAAACCAAGCATTGCAACTTTAGCTTCTTGTATTTCCTTTGGAGTCAAATGCTCCTTAGTTATAGGGTCATATTCTGCACCCATTGCAGCTGCAAGCTGCCTTATTGTTAAATCATTAATAACCAGTAGAGTTTTTTCACCCAAAGTTTTCTCGGGTATTGGACAAACATATCCTGTCGGACAAGAAAATTTTACTTTAGTATTTTCTTTAACTACCTTTCCATAATTCTCATCAATAATCGAAAACCCATTATTCTCCACTGCATTCTGCCCAATCACACCAGCCAATTGGGCGTTATAACTCGAGTCTCCTACTGCTCCACCTATCACAGCACCAATCCCTGCTGTTAAATCACGGATTTGCGCTTTTTCAGCCTCTGACAGCAAGTTCGCTTGGAACTCTCCATTTACAAAGTACTTTGGATCATCTTTATATTTTTCTGCGAGTTGGTTGGTTAAGTAATTCGCTGCTGCTTCACTCGCAACTGCTGCGCTTCCTCCTGCTGTTGGGTCGCCACCATTAATATAAGCCAGTGTTGCCCCTAAGATCGCATGAGACACTAACTGTGCTGCGGTGTTCTTATCCGCGCCATGACCAAACTGGCCTCCAATCACCTGAGCTGCATACGGTGCTAGGGTATTGGTCACCACTTGTAAGTCAGTTTGTCCACCCAACGCTGCGGTAATTGCTGTGGTTACTGCATTCAATGCTCGACTGCTATTGCCGCCCATGCCCCATGTTTGGGCTTGGTCTGATGCATCCTTGTATGCTGGTAAAGCATTTTTCAGAAGATTTTGTTTCGTTACATAATCATCTGTGCTGTTATATTTTTCCCAATCTGCTCCGCCTTCTGCTTTTAACTTCTCAAGAGCCTGCTGTTCTGCTGCTTGCTTTTGCGCTTCTGCTTCGGCTTGTTTGTTTTGGCTATAGGTACGTGTTGCTGCAACGATCGTCGATGTCGCATCCGATACGATCTTTTGTTTGTCTAAGATGGCTTGTAAATCTGGTAAAGCATCTACTTTTTGGTTCGCGGTATTGATATCGCTGTGGATACCTAAATTTTCGACTGTTGTGTCTTTTCCACCTATGTTGATGTTGCCTGCGCTCATCGTGGTATACGTAGTACTGCTATCACTGTCTTTATCTTGTTGTGGTAGCGTCGGACTGAATGTGGTGCTGTCTCGCCAATTCACATTGTTGGTATATGTCTTACCTGTACTATCTGTGCCTTTTTCTTCACCAAATCGAGTACCACCTGAAAGTGCTACGGTTGTCGCTTTATGACTGCTTTCATTTTCGATGTTGCTAAATGTTAAGCTATTCGCAGTGAGATCATTGTTTTCTTTTAAGGCGATAGATGCAATTGCTCCACCTTTCAGGTTTACATGGTCTGCTTTGACATGGTAACCGCCATCACCTGCAAATAATCCACTTTGTTCGTTAACACTCTTTAAATTGCCTTTCGCACTTGAGTTATTGAAATTACCTGATACATCCCATGCTGTACCTGCCGATACTTGTACTCGTGCACCCACGCCCATTTGTTTGTTGTTTTGCTCTAGGGTGTCTTGTTGGCTGATGATATTCAAGTTGCCACCCACATCTGCATCTATTCGATTGGCTCTCGCTTGTGCACCTTTCAGCGTGGTATCGCCTTGGCTCTTGATACTGATTTGATCTG
>JBLZXS010000371.1:0-4728 GCA_050285325.1 Acinetobacter sp. | reverse complement strand
TATTTTAACTCTGCCGTCAGTATAGGTTTATGATTTGGTGGTCGGTTCGATGCCAAAGACCTGATTCCTTATATTATTTCTCAAGTAATTGGTGCCACCTTGGCGGCACTGGTTTTATATTTCATTGTACAAAGTCAAGCAGGCCTTACAGGCACAGGCGGTTTTGCTAGCAATCGATTTGGTGAATTATCTCCGGGTAAATATTCAATGACCTCGGCTTTAATCATTGAGATCGTGCTCACCGCTATGTTCCTGATTGTGATTATGGTGGTTACTGACCAACGTGCAACTGCAGGTTTTGCTCCAATTGCATTTGGTCTGGCTTTAACCCTGATTCATTTAATCAGTATCCCGGTCAACAATACCTCGGTTAATCCAGCACGCAGTACCAGTGTTGCCTTCTTTGCCGAAACTGCTGCCTTAAGCCAGCTGTGGTTATTTTGGGTTGCACCTATTTTTGGTGCCATTCTGGGCGTGCCCCTTTATAAAGTAGTGGTCTAGGAAAAAGATTAAAATATCATCCATAAAAAAGCTCACCTGATGTGAGCTTTTTTATGTTTCATGTGGAACATAATGCTTTATTACTTGCTATGAAATTGCGGATTATAAAAATGGATTTTCAATTTCCTGTTCATCTTGACGATCAATCTTTCCAGGCAAATCGGGTTCGTTCTCTAAGGCACTGACCACATCATTTAAAAATGCCTGTAAAGCCTTGGCGGCCTGTAATCCGGCTTGATCTTTAGTCAGCTGCAAATTGCCATAAATACTGACACAATCTTCTTGGTTTTCTAGAGTTAAGTCGTGAATAGCATGCGATTCCGTACCATTTTCAAAAGGCTTAAACATTATCTTCCCTCTTGTCTTTGTTGTTTTTTTAAAAGTAGCTTGGTCTACGCCATCCTACCTAAAAATGAGTTATTTCAACAACTGTAAAATGTGTTGTAACAATGCCTCGATCAACTGTTTGACAATCGCATCTTGCGTATCTGGATCAATATTTGGCGCTGCACTCTTGTTTTCGCTCGATTCTGCAGCAGTCGATTTGGAACCCACAGAGGAAGACTTAAAATCTTTTTGCAGGGCGCTAAGCGCATCTGAACTTACTTCTTCAGCACACTGACTTTCAGCATCCCAATGCGAATAAGCAATTTTTTTATTGGCTTTTACTGCTGTGGCGGTAAACGGCAAGTTATAAGTATTACGCTTCTGTTCTTCGGTTAACTGCGGGAACAAATTCATACCCAACTGTTCTTCCAAATAACAGACACTTACGACTCTTACCTGCAGTGAATTATCGTTTGGCGCATAATAGGCACCAATAGCCCCCGTTTTAGGAATATACACAGCTTTAAAGACTGCAGTCGGGACAATCACCCCCTTACCGATAGTTTTTAATTTTTTTGCAGTAAATACCGGCCCTGTCACCACATAAACATCATATTTATGTTTGGTCACTATGGCACGTGTAGCTTCTTCCAATTCACGCCAGATCTGCTGATTATTTTTCGGAGCCTGCGGCACCATATTGGCTAGAGAAAAACTGTCATTCTGCGCAGCTTTGTTGGGCATATCTGCATTCGGTGCCATATGTCCGCGGTCATAGCCTGAGGCTTTGTAATCCGATAATGTCGCCCGATGTTCCGCTTTAACCTGAGTCTCTTCGTGAAAACTGTCTTCACGCGGAATTTTTTGACTTAAACGTTGCGGCGTCAATGCTTCGGCAACCCATAAAGGCGTTTTGGATACGCCTGAATACATCACATTGAAACCATTAAAGCACAAAGGATAAGTGTTTTTATTCAGACTTTCTTTTACTAAATAAGGTGGAATATCACGATAAAACTGATCTAAACAAGCTGAATTTGATGAAGATGGCAATGAAACAAATTGCTGGATTTTTTCTTGTCCAAAAGCAATCGCAAAACTACTGGTCGCGACCAAACCTAAAATAATTTTTAAACTATTTTGATTTAAAAGTTGAACCCAAGATTTACTGGTTTTACGTTTCTTAATTGCCATTGCTAGTATAAACACTCATTTTTCACGAGCTTAACAAGCAGGGAAAATGAAGTATATGTAGCGAAAGTTGTTTGTTTAACATTTAAGCAAAACATGCTTAACAAAAGCACAGTTGTTGTAACAATATGTCTAATTTTCTAAAGCTTTTATAAAGACTCTTAATGGCTTTACGTATGTTTGATTGAAAAATCCATCTTAACTATGACAAGGTAAAAATACGCAAGATTCGGAATTATTATTTCTACGGAGTATTTTATGCATTCGAAGCTTTTAGGTTTAAGTCTCGTTACAGGACTAATGAGTGCAACTGCATTCGCAGAACCCGCAATTCAGCCTGGCGATTCTTTAGAAAGTTTATCTAAAGTTAAAGTGACTACTACCGTGAATGGTCAAGCAGGTTCAATTCAAGATTTAGTAGCAAGCGGTCAAATCCGTATTGTTGATGCAAGCCAAATTGCTGCTGACCCTGCTCAGGCTGGATCTGAAACCCAAGTACAAACCAGTTCAGCTGTAGATGCAAATGCACCTGAAACAGCACCAGCAGATATAAATACAACAGCTCAAACGACTGAAGCCAGTCAAGTTGCCTCTGAAACAGAAGTACAAAATATGGCAGCTGCAGATGAAACTGCACCTCAAGCAACAGAAATGAATACCACAGCACAAGCGGCTGAAGTAGCACCTGAGCAAGCAAACGCTCCTGCTCTTGAGCAAAGCGCTCAAGCTGCGTCTGAAAATGTAGATCCAATGCAGCCGAATGCAGAATTAGCTGCACAACAAGCTGAACAAGTCATGGATCAAGAAACTGCTGCACAAGCACCTGTAAATGAAACCAGTGAAAATATTGCTGCTGCACCTATGGCTTCCCCTACTGCTGATACTTCAGTAAATGCTGCAGATATGTCACAAAGCGATGTAACCAGTGAAGCTGTTGCGGCTGCACCGGTGAATACTGCGGAAACAGGCATGAACAATGAAGCTTTTGCGGCTGCACCTGAAACTGCACAACCCACTGATGCGGTTCAAGCTGCTCCAGAAGCTGATATTAATGATGCACCTGTAAATGCTTCTCCAGAAGCTCCAGCTGCAGAACAAACAGAGAATTAATCACTCTCTTTTCAGGCTTTATCCTCCAAATAAAAAACCAAGGATTTTCCACCTTGGTTTTTTATTGTCTGTCATTTCTGGCTGTTAAATTTCGATTTGACTGCCCAGCTCGACCACACGATTAGGTGGAATCTGATAAAAATCGCTGACTGGACTGGTGTTACGTTGCATGGAAATAAACAGTTTTTCACGCCATGGAGACAGCCCATCTCCAACCGTATGAATCAGTCGGTCACGTGAAATAAAGAAGCTCATTTGCATCATGTCAAATTCAAAACCCAACTCCTGGTAGGCCTGTTCAAGTGCCTCCGGAATATTGGGCTGATCTTTAAAACCGTAATACAGCGAAATACGATAAAAACGATGATCCAGTTTTTCGACTTTGGTGCGCTCTTCTTCTGCTACATAAGGAATATCACGGGTCATGACTGTCACCATCATGTTCAGCTCATGCAGTACCTTGTTATGCTTGATATTGTGCAACATGGCATGCGGCACGATATTCGGGGTGCCGGTTAGAAAAACGGCTGCACCAGGAACAAATTGGGTTTCCGCACTCATGCTAATACTTTTGATGAACAGATCTATCGGTAAAGCATCTTTTTCCAAACGTGCCAGCACAATTTCTCGTCCGGCTTTCCAGGTCATTAACAGGGTATATACCGCAGCGCCGATCAGAATTGGTACCCATCCTCCAGAAATGATTTTTAATGAGGTTGAGGCCACAAAGATAAAATCAATCAGTAAAAATGGTACGGCAAATAACAGCACTTTCCAAACTGGCCAACGCCAAAAACCGTAAGCCAGAAACGAAATTAAAATCGTACCGCAGAGCATGGTCATAGTGACGGCTACACCATAAGCACTGGCTAAGTTGGCACTATTTTCAAACAGCAAAATCAGGATGACGACCGAAATAAACAACACCCAATTGATGAAGGGCAAATAGATTTGACCTTGTTCGACATCCGAAGTGTGATGCACGGTCAAGCGCGGCAAATAGCGCAGTTGAATCGCCTGATTGGTCATGGAGAACACACCGGTAATCACTGCTTGCGATGCAATGACTGCTGCAGCAGTCGCCAAGCCAATCATGGGAAATAAGGCCCAATCCGGAACCAGCATATAGAATGGATTGGCAATCGCATCGGGGTTACGTAGCAACAGTGCCCCCTGTCCTGCATAGTTAAACAGTAAACAAGGCAAAACAATAATAAACCAGGCCAAGCGAATCGGTAAGCGGCCAAAGTGTCCCATATCGGCATATAAAGCTTCGCCACCCGTCATGGTCAGAATGACCGCCCCCATGGTCAGAAAAGCCACATAGGGTTGATGGACAACGAAGTTAAACGCCCAATGCGGACTCACCATGGTCAGTACGAATGGGGTTTGGATAATACTCCACACCCCGAGTGCACCAATGGATAAAAACCACGCCATGGTGAGCGGACCAAAGAATTTACCCATGGTGGCGGTGCCATGTCGCTGGATTAGAAATAATCCAGCCAAAATACCAATTGCTAGAGGCATTAACCACTGGTTAAACATCGGTGTCGCGATACTCAAACCTTCAATGGCTGACAGAACAGAAATTGCCGG
>JBLZXS010000370.1:0-4966 GCA_050285325.1 Acinetobacter sp. | reverse complement strand
TAAAAATATTGCTTGGGTCAAAGCCTTGGGTGCAGATATCGTTATTGATTACAAAACCACAGATTTTGAGCAAGAAATCAAAGACTATGATGTGGTTCTTGATACCCAAGGCGGAAAATTTTTAGAAAAATCACTGAATGTGCTTCAACGTAGAGGGCGTATTGTGAGTATTTCTGGGCCACCTGACCAAGCTTTTGCTGAGGCAATCAAAGCCAACTGGTTACTAAAATGTATTATCTTGCTTTTAAGCTGGTCCATTCGTCATAAAGCCAAGAAAGCAGGAATTAGTTACTCATTTCTATTCATGAAGCCCAATGGTCAACAACTTTCTGAAATTTCGCATCTGGTAGAGACTGGAAAAATAAATCCAGTGGTCGATTCAGTGTATGGTTTTTCACAAATCAAAGAAGCGCTTGAATATGTCAATACAGGACGAGCCAAAGGTAAAGTCATCTTAAAAGTTAAGGAATAATTGGGATAAATCTATTAATTATTGATTGATCCTTTAAACAGGTTTATGTTTCAAAAACGATGTTAGGTACCAAAAACTGTGGTTCATTATGAGATCATGGTACTTAACCTGAAGAAGCGAAATTGAGATTGAATGCAGTAGGCAATTAGATGGACAAGGGTCATATTGATTTTATTTAAAATTGACTGGAAAGTTGTTTAGGTTTATGAATTAAGTTTATGCAACAAAGTCCTGCATAAGTGCAAGTCTGTCTGAGTCAAGCGGGTTTCACCGGATGCTTATAAAGAAGCATAGAAAAGCCCATACTGAGGGGCTTTTTCTTCATACTGAACCAATTAAATATTTTTCAAATTAATCCTTTAACAAGGAAAAAACAGCCTACAATCACCAACAATACGGCAAAACATTTTTTCAGCATTTGCGGTGATAGCGCATGCGCTGCTTTTGCACCTAACTTTGCTGTAAAGAAACTCATGAGACTGATGCCTAAGAATGCATAAGTATGTACATAGCCTATACTATTGGGAACGGCCGCATGCGCTTTCATCCCAAAAATCATAAAGCCCAAAGCACCTGCAATGGCAATTGGTAAACCACAAGCAGCCGATGTTCCGACCGCCTTTTGCATCACAACCCCATAACGGGTGAGATATGGCACAGTAACACTACCACCGCCAATCCCAAAAATGGCTGAAGCCACACCAATCATAGAACCTGCAGCAATTTGTTGACCTGTTGAAGGCAAAGATTTTGTTGGATCGACTGCCTTTTTAGCACCAGTAAACATGGTATATGCCACCCAAATCAAGAATAAACCAACAATGAGTTGAAGATGTATTCCTGAAAGCCATCCTGCAATGGCTGCTCCGGCAAAACAGCCGATCGCCATCGGTGGCGCCAGGTTTTTAAATACCGGCCACATCACCGCACCATTTTTATGGTGTGCCATCAATGAGCTAATCGATGTGACAACGATGGTCGCTAATGAGGTCCCTAATGCCAAATGCATGATGACATCAGGACTGTAATCCATTTGGGTAAAGACGATAAACAAGAGTGGGACGATAATGGTTCCACCACCGACACCGAAGAGACCTGCGGCAAATCCAGCAAGTGCCCCGATGATTAAAAAAATAATAAGTTCCACGATATACTGACTTTTAAAGAATGGAGTATTGAAGCAATGAGTAATTAAGCGAGTTCGAGTTGACCGATTTGGTGATAAGCACGGTTAAAATAAACCAAGCTTTCTTCTTGCTGACTTTGTTTAATCGCTACGACACGGCATAAGAAAATGCTGTGTGTGCCGACGTTTTGAATTTCTTCAATCTGACAATCAAAACTCACCAGAGCATCTTCTAACACAGGTGATCCTGTTTCGAGTGTGGTCCAATCACCGAGTTTGAAGCGATCTTCAGAATTAAATTTGCTTGAGGCAAATGCATTTGAGATCTGTTCATGCTGTGTACTGAGTACATTTACTGAAAGCACTTTATTTTCAATAAAATGTGCATGTGAGCGAGATGATTGATTCATGCAAACCAGTAATGTGGGCGGTGTATCGGTCACACTACATACGGCTGATGCGGTGAAACCATGCATCCCTGCTGTACCTTGGGTTGTGATTACATTCACAGCAGTCGTTAACAAGGACATTGCATTTCTAAAGTCGGTTGCTTCAATCATCTCTTCTATCTCAAATGTGTATATGCTTTGTCTCTTACTCAAGTCAGGGAAATGGATGATTTGATATATCATCCACCCTGCACTTATTGAGACAGCTTAGAATTAAGCGGTCAGTTCTTGACGAACAATGGCAGCACCTGCGCTTAATGCTTCGAGTTTGCCGCGAGCGACTTGACGAGATAAAGGTGTCATACCACAGTTGGTTGAAGGATAAAGTTTGTCTGCATCGACGAACTGAAGCGCCTTACGTAAAGTATTTGCTACTTCTTCAGGGGTTTCGATTTGGTTGGTCGCCACATCAATCGCCCCAACCATGACTTTTTTGCCACGAATCAGTTCAATCAGATCCATCGGTACACGTGAATTTTGGCATTCAAGAGAGATGATATCTAACTTAGATTGTTGCAGCTTAGGGAATGCTTGCTCATATTGACGCCATTCATTGCCTAAAGTCTTTTTCCAATCGGTATTGGCTTTAATGCCATAACCGTAGCAAATGTGTACCGCAGTTTCACATTTCAGCCCTTCAAGCGCACGTTCTAAAGTCGCCACGCCCCAATCATTCACTTCATCAAAGAACACGTTAAAGGCAGGTTCATCAAACTGAATGATATCCACTCCTGCCGCCTCTAACTCAAGCGCTTCTTGGTTCAAAATTTTAGCAAATTCCCACGCCAATTTTTCACGGCTCTTATAATGACCATCATACAGTGTATCAATCATAGTCATCGGACCAGGTAACGCCCATTTGATCGGTTGATTGGTTTGGCTACGCAAGAATTTCGCATCCTCTACGAACACAGATTGTTTACGAGAAACTTCACCTACCACTGATGGCACGCTGGCATCATAACGGTTACGGATACGCATGGTTTCACGCTTTTCAAAATCCACACCTTCAAGATGCTCGATGAACGTGGTTACAAAGTGCTGACGGGTTTGTTCACCATCACTTACGATATCAATACCGGCTTGGCGTTGCTCATGTAGAGACAATTTTAAGGCATCACGTTTCGCTTCAAGCAACTCTTCGCCTTCAAGTTTCCAAGCTGACCAAAGTTTTTCAGGTTCTGCAAGCCAAGACGGTTTAGGTAAGCTGCCAGCAGTTGAGGTTGGGAGTAACATTTTTGGTTGTACAAGTGCCATGTTTAATCTTCTTTATAAAATTTCGTGAATCTATCTGGTGTATTAGGCAGCTTGATTTTGCTGAGCATTGGCTACAGTGAAGTTAGCAGCCCATTCATCAAGGATGTCTTTATATGGTTTGATGAAGTTTTCTTCTGTCCATTTACCTTGTTTCACAGCCAATTCACCACGTTCAACACGATCATAGACAACACGAGTCAATGAATAATCCCCATAGCTCAAGCTTGGCTGATACACCACACCTGCAGGTGAATTGGTGTTGTAGATTTCAGGACGATAGATGCGTTGGAAGCTTTCCATAGTGCTGATCGCGCTGATCAATTCGAAATCAGTGTAATCACGTAATAAGTCACCTGCACAGTAGAATGCTAAAGGTGCATTGCCATTTTCAGGCTTGAAGTAACGAACGCTTAAGCCCATTTTTGCGAAGTATTCATCGGTACGTGAATAGTCTTCATTAGTATATTCCACACCTAAAATCGGGTGAACATTGGCAGTGCGGTAATAAGTTTTAGTCGTTGAAACACTTAAACAAATCACAGGCTGTTTGTTAAATTCAGCTTTAAAGACCTCTGAATTTACAAGATGTTGATACAACTTGCCGTGCAGGTCACCAAAGTCTTCAGGCTTTTCATTGAACTTGCAACCTAGTGATGGCAATACCACACTAAAGTCATAATCACGCACATAAGATGAAAAGCTGTTGCCAATCATGCCTTCAATACGTTCATTGGTATGATGATCGATAATGGTACTTTTTAAGGTTTCAATGAATGGAAAAGTTTGACCCTTGCCTTCGATATCAATTTCCGCAGAGATGATATCGATTTCAAGTGAATAACGATCACCTTTTGGATTGTCGACCGTTGCCAAGCTATTAAAACGGTTATTGATCATTGCTAAAGTGCGACGAAGATTTTCTTGGCGGCTTTCACCACGTGCCAAATTAGCAAAGTTAGTCGTCAAACGTGTATTGTTTGCTGGCTCGTAGTTCTCATCAAAACGAATGCGTTTAATTGAACATTGAAATGCTGTACTCATGGAGATGTGCCCTAAATTTTTTAAATAAAAGCTAAATTTCTGTATGAGGCAATTAAAGCGTGAATTTAAACATGAGTAAAACGATATAAATTCAATAAAAGATGAGTAAAATTCACTTTAAAGCTGGTTTTATAAATAAGTCTCTTCGTATTGACTACAAAAAGGATCTCACCAATAATAAAATTATCTCTTAAAAAACAAGGTTTAAGGTTAATTAAATAAACTGTCTTTTCAATCGACCAGGTGCTCGAGGACAATTGATTGGTTATACAGTGGTCCAAAATGTGAAAGTGTGGTGACTCACCCAAATGAGTATTTTCATACGCATTATATTAATGATCAGGTCAATATTTCTGGCCATTTAGAAGCTTATTCAGTTGCAAAAGGTACTACTCTCAAGTTACCTGTTGAATAACTGAGGTTGTAGTCCCGAATATTACGAATCACTTGACGATGCCATTCACGAGTATAAAATAGCGCGCATAAAAGGAGATGGTATTCCTCTTTCTACAAACCGCCATTCTGGCTGAGGATGCCTACGTAACTCTCTTTCCAGGTAGAGTGCGTAGGTGTGCGCTCTACTTTTATTTGGAGCACTTTTACCATGTATTTATCTCTTCT
>JBLZXS010000369.1:0-13472 GCA_050285325.1 Acinetobacter sp. | reverse complement strand
ATTCAACTGTTTGATAAATAATAATATTTTAAATTACATTTCGTATAAGCGCCATTATGTTAAATGGAGAGCTTTTATAAATTATTAATTTTAAAGTCTTCTAATGTTTTGCCTTTTTCATCTAATAAATTACGAACAAACTCAGGATCTAATTTCAGCATAAGTTTGAGAGCATCATGGATTTTCCAAAATTGAAATTTAGGATGATCTATTATTTGGATTAAATGATTTTTTATCAAAGGAATATATTCAGTATATTTATACTTTTCAATTACCCAAAATACACCTGCAATATCAAATGGTTGGGTATTAGATTTTTCGATAATTTTTTTTATAGGAGGGAATATTTTAATTCTAGCCTGCTCACCAAATCCTAGCGTAGCTTGGGTTGCCCAATAACTCACAAAAGCACTAAGTACATGTTGAAGAGTATCATCATAACCATGCAGACGATGATCTATATAACTGTCTAATTTGTTCTCATCTAACAAATTTACTAACGCATCAAAACCTGACGTTTGCCCCCAGTGGGTCAGAAGTTTTGCTACTTTAAATACAATATCTTCATCAGATGAGTTAAGTAGATCTTTTAACTTTTTTATACGATCTTCAGGAATGTCTTCTAAGTCTAATTCTTCAACTAGCTCTGTATCTGCATTTTTAGGAATATCATAAAGTAGGTTTGATATTTCTTTATCCATAATAACTCCATATATAAGGATTTTTTAACAGAGCTAAAATTAACATAATACACGTTATACGAAATGTAATTAAATTGTCATATAGAATCAATATAATACGATGCTGTAAAAAGCCCATTCACCCTCGAATGGGCTTTTTTTATGATTTATCAATTAAAGACGTATTCAAAAAATATTAAATGTTCAGCTTACCGCCCGTTATTCTTTATTTAACAGTCGATCAATTACGCCAAATTTCTTGAATATTTTTGCACGGCGTTTTGGGTGAATATTGGCTTTATTTAAATCGCCTTCATAATGGTCAAATACGCGTTTATCCATCATTTTAAACCATAGCGATGGAATTAAAGCCGGCAATAACATAGTTGCATAACCACTTGGTAATTCAGGTGCTTCATCAAAATTACGTAGGGCTTGAAACGGCCGTGTCGGATAGGCATGATGATCTGAATGACGCTGCAACTGATATAAAAACAAATTAGTAGTAATATTATTATTATTCCAACTATGTTCTGGCATGGTACGCGCATATGAGCCATCTGGTTTTTTGTCGCGCATTAAACCGTAATGTTCAATATAATTAATAATTTCAAATAAACTGATTCCATAAAAAGCTTGGGTCGCCAAATATGGAATGACATCTTTACCAAACAGCTTCACCATGGTGGCATGAAAACCTGCACTCATCGCCCAGCCTTGAAACAGTTCATTTTCCTTACTAAAGAAGGATAAACCTTTTCGTTTTAAACGATTCTTTTCAATTTCTACAGCAGATTTAAGACCACCAAATACCGTTCTTGGCCAAAACTCATAGAAAGTTTCCCCCATTTTAGATGATGCGGGATCTTCAGGCGTTGCGGCACGTTTATGATGTCCATACGGATGTTCTACCCTAAAATGGTTATAAAACAAAGGCATCAGTGTTGCATGTGAAAGGTAATGATCTTTTTTATTTGGACGGTGTGACAACTCATGGGCCGTATTGACCCCCACCCCATTAATTGCCCCCATGGAAACTCCCAAAAGGATTTGATCCAGAAATGAGGTTTCTTTACGACTCACCACATAGCCTGCAAATACATTGGCGGCCATTTGCAAAGGAATAAACAGTTTCACAATACGATCGTAATAAGGATCGTTCACTAATGAGGTAATTTGTTCATCGCTTGGGTTGTTACTATCCTTGCCTACAATGGCATCGACACTGGGAATAATCACATGTAGCAATAAAGGGCCACCTAAAGCAAATATTTTTTTTGTCGCCTTTGGACCAAACTGATAGCCTGCCAAAATCCCCATGCCAATCACAGGTAAACCAGGACTTAATAACCACCAATAGCGTTTTTTATCGAGAGCTAAACCTGAAGCAGTGGTTAAGGGCTGAATTGAAGTTTGATTTAAATTTACTGGTGCATTCATGCTGGCGATCTTCCCTATTTTTTGTTCTAACGTTATATTTCTAGAAACAGGTCATCATGAACAGTTGTAAACGTCCAAAAAAGCTATGCAAACGTCCTTGGCTTGTATAGCCAATATTTGACCTGAAAACACATAAGGATATAAATCAAAGCTTTTTATAATTTTTATTAGATGATGACAGAACGATAATACATGGATGCTTTAAGTAAAATTTTTGATGATATTCATCTTAATAAATCTGAATATATTTATTTAAAACCGCAAGGTGACTGGGTATATTCGTATCAGGAACAAGATGCCATGATTGGCTATGTGGTTATGGTGGGCCATATGACCATTCAGCTTAATCCTCATACTCAACTACATGTTGAAGCGGGTGATCTGGTTCTAATTCCCTCGGGACAAAATCATTCTTGCCATAGCAGTCATAAAAGCAATTTAGTTGAAGCCTTGAATATCACCGAACTTTTTGATCAAAAAAGACAGGAAACCATCGAGTTTGGAAGTGTTAGCGGTGAGCCTGCTCTTATTTTAGCGATCCGCTGCCATATCGATACCATTATGGCGCGGCCTTTACTGAATGCACTGCCCGACTATATTCATATTCACCATATTACCGGCAGTACTGCACCGGAATGGCTACAGATTGGCTTACATTTTTTGGCTGTAGAAGCCTATCAAATTCGACCGGGTCGCGACAAAATCCTCGATCATCTAGTCAGTATTCTATTTATTGAATGTGTACGCGATTATATTGCACAGTTAAGTGACTCCAATAACTGGCTCAGAGCATTGGCGCATACCGAACTCGCCAGTGCATTGGCCGCTATTCATGGTAAGCCAGATCAGGCCTGGACGGTCGAAAGTCTGGCTGAACAATGTTGCATGTCCCGTTCTAAATTTGCCACCTTATTTAGCAGTATTGTGGGTGAAACACCTTTGGCCTATTTACAGCAATATCGCTTACGTTTGGCATCACAGCATTTACGTGAAGGACAATTGTCGATTCAGCAAATTGCCCATCGTGTCGGTTATTCATCTGAAACTGCATTTAGCCAAACCTTTAAGCGGCTGTTTGATCTCACACCCAGTCAGTATCGCCAGAAATTCCAGTAAATCATTTCGGTTCAATAAATCACTGGGGATTTAATATGTTCAAAATGGCTTGAACCGGATCTTCGCTATTGCCTGAAATTAATTTTTTATGCATAGTGATGTGCTGCATCGCCTGAATCTGTGCAGTTTCAATATCCATCAGTTTTTCGATTTCAGCAGCCAAATTTTCTGGTGTTGCATCGCTTTGAATCAATTCCCGAATAATTTTTTTACCTGCAATAATATTCGGTAAAGAATAATACGGAATTTTAATCAGGAATTTGACCACTACATAAGTCAACCAATTCAACTTATAAAAAGTCACCATCGGACGATGTAACAGCATCGCCTCTAAAGTGGCAGTTCCAGATGCCAATGCTACAATATTTGAAGCATTCATCACTTGACGACCAATTTTCGATTCGGTGTCGGTATTTTCCATCAAACAAACTTTAGCGACAAAATCAGCAGGATATTGTTGCAGCAATGCTTCAATCTGCTGCTTGCGTGCATCATTAATCGCAGGAATCAGGAACACATACTCAGGGTGTTTTTGACTGACGATTTTCGCTGCATCAAGTACCAACGGCCCCAGTCTTTCAATTTCACCACGGCGGCTGCCCGGTAAAAGCGCGATATGTTTGTGTTCAACATTTAACCCCAGCTCTTGCTTAGCTTCAATCAGAGGATTTTGCAAAGGCAATTGACTGGCAAGTGGATGCCCCACGAACGCGGCTGGCACATCAAATTTTTTATAAAAGGTTTTTTCGAACGGAAATAAACACAGCACTAAATCAATACTGGCTTTAATGCCATGTACCCGTCCCTGACGCCACGCCCAAACTGAAGGACTGACATATTGCACGGTTTTAATCGGTAAATTTTTCTGTTTTAAGCTTTTGGATAAGCGCAAGTTAAAGTCTGGGGCATCAATTCCGACAAACACATCGACCGGCTCTTTGGTCCAGGTCTCGACCAGTCCATCACGAACGGCAAACAGTTTTTTAAGATCTTTTAAGACTTCAACAATACCCATCACCGACAAAATATCCATCGGATAATAGCTCTTGAAACCTTCAGCAATCATCTGCGGACCACCAATGCCTTCGAATTCAGCATCAATCCCTTGCTCACGAAAACGGCGGATCAGTTTAGCACCAAGCGTATCTCCAGACACTTCCCCGACTACAATACCGATTTTAAGCTTCCGATTTTGCAAGATTTTATCCTCTGTAAAATGATGACTATTTTAACATATCCATTTATTTTAAGTCCTATCTGTAGCAACAGATGCGAAATTAATAATGCTCTAAAGAATTAATACCATCTAAATTTTCATTTTTGTACTGCTGATTAATCCAAAATATCAATTACCTCAACATTGAGCCTAGATAAAATTAATAATAATATTAATGATAATTATTTTCATTACCATTAATTCATGCAAACAATAACTCCCGTACTTTCCAACAGCTTCAAACTCTCCCTATTAAGCTTGGCTATGCTTGGTGTGCAATATAGTTTTGCCGCAGAAGATATACAGACCTTATCGACCATTCAGTTACAGGCTCAATCAAATACTGGTGATGAAAGCTCGGAAACCACAAAAGCCTATATCATTAAAAAAAGCAGCAATGCCACCAAGCTCAATCTTGAAACCAAGGAAACACCACAAACCATTAATGTCGTGACACGACAACAGCTGAATGATTTTGCCATTAGCAATACCCGTGATGTTTTACGTAATACCCCCGGTGTCAGTGTGAGTAGTCAAGAAACTGATCGTACCTCCTATCTCTCTCGCGGTTTTGAAATTTCCAATATTCAGGTAGATGGTATAGGTTTTCCCTTGGAAGGTTATAACTATAACAACAGCAACCCGGATACTTTCTTGTATGACCGCGTTGAAGTCATCAAAGGTGCAGATGCCTTAAGCAATGCGATTGGCGATCCCAGTGCCACGATCAATATGGTGCGCAAACGCCCTACCCGCGATTTGCAAGCTTCCGTTTCTGCCAGTTATGGATCTTGGGATACCCAGCGTTATGAAGCCGATGCTTCCTCTGCCTTGACGGAAGATGGACGTATTCGCGGACGAGTCTTTGGTTATCAGCAGACGGGTGATTCTTACCTCGACCATTACGCTCAGGAAAAAAACGGCGTCGGGGCAATTGTAGAAGCAGATCTGACTGATTCGACTTTATTGACTGCAGGTTATAGCCACACCAATAGCAAATCGGATGGCAATAACTGGGGTGCAAATCCTCTGATGAATAGCGGCGGTGCACAGCTTGGCTATTCACGTTCATATAATTACAGCCCTGACTGGACCTATTGGGATAGTAATATTCAAAATTATTTTGCAGAACTCAAGCAACAGCTTGGCGGTGACTGGGAACTCAAGCTGAATTATGATGAAACTCACATCGACCGTGATGCAAAGCTGTTATATCTTTCCGGCAACCCGGGTAGTGACAATACCTCGGGCATTTTTTTATGGCCAGGCAGATATATAGATGATAATAAAGAGCGTCAAGCCAGTATCAGTGCTCAAGGGACATTCCCCTTATTTGGACAGCATCATGAAGCGGTCATCGGCTACAGCTGGGCAGAAAACCAGATAAATGGCTTGGGCTATGGCGGCAGTTATACCAATCCTTTGACTACCGATTTAGCCAGTTGGACGCCTGCTGAACCCACTTGGGATATGACCCAGACCAGTGGTGAAGCCCATATGCGGCAAAATCTGCAAAGCTATTACGCAGCAACAAGAATTCATTTTAATGATGACCTAAAAATGATTTTGGGTAGCAACTACGTACATGCAAAAAGCAAAGGTAATAGCTATGGTGCAGATGCCTATTATGATGAAGACAAAGTACTACCTTATGCCGGCCTGACTTATAATTTCACACCTGAATATACGGGCTATATGAGCTATAGCTCAATTTTCCGCCCTCAAACCACCCGAGCTTTGGATGGCAGCTTAAATAAGCCGATTGAAGGTAAAAGCTATGAAATTGGAGTAAAAAGCTCATGGCTAGATGATCGGTTGACTGGCTCGATGGCCATTTTCAGAACTGAAGAAAGTAATTATCCGCTGCGAAATTCAGATGGCTTACCGATTAATCGTAAAGTACAGGTCAGTGACTTACGCTCGCAAGGTTATGAATTTGGTTTGGCTGGGCAGCTTACCGATAACTTGAATGTATCTTTTGGTTATACCCTGTTCAGTCTGAAAGACCTGATCAATGGAGGTCAAGCCCGAACCTACAATCCAGACCAGATGTTTAACTTACTCACGACTTATACTGTCCCGCAGTTACCGCAACTCAAAATTGGCGTGGGCGTGCAATGGCAGGACAAGACTTATCTGGATGTACCTGAAGCTACCGATAGCGCTGGTGTGATGACTCAAAATGCCGGAACCATTCGTCAGGACTCCTACGCCCTGATTAATTTAATGGCAAGCTATGAGATTAATGATCATTTGTCCTTACAAGCCAACGCCAACAATATCACCAATGAAAAATATTTATTTAGCTTCCCGGATGCACAGGGTTTCTATGGTGCACCTGTGAACTATAGCGTAGCAGTACGTTATAAATATTAATCTGTAATCCTGAACCTAAGTTAAAACTGACTTAGGTTCTTTTTTTATCTGTTTCATGCGAGTGAATGCTCATGATTTCCAGTACCGTTCAATATCGCTTTGCTGTGCTCTACCGCTTTATGATTACCTTTTTACTAGGCTATATCTGTACCTCGTTATTAACCCATAATTTAACAGTACTGTTGCACTCCTTACTGCCCAAGGCAGAAGCGATTTATCTGGCAGCCTTCATCAGCATTTTATTTTTTGTTGGCTTTGTCATCACCAGCTTTTGTATTTGTTCTTTACGCAAGCTCAGCGTGATGAGTACTGGCCTACTGGCTGTTCTTTATGGTACTTACAGGATATTAGGTTAAATCATGCAAAAATCAATACGCCAATCTATGGCATGGCTGCACTCATGGACAGGTCTGATTTTTGGCTGGTTCTTGTTTGCGATTTTTCTGATGGGAAGCCTGTCCTATTATCGCCATGACATCAGTTTGTGGATGCAGCCCTCAATTGCGCAAATACAGGTGAATCAAGATACAGCGATCCAAACAGCCTATCAATATCTGGAACAAAATGCGCCGGATGCTAAAACCTGGATGATCAATCTCGCAAATGAACAAAAACCGGTAAATCAGCTGTATTGGCAAAAGGCAGATGGGGCGTATGAAAATAAGATTTTAGATCCAAATACAGGCAAAGAGTTAAGTCTGGGAGCAACACAAGGTGGAGATTTTTTCTATCTGTTCCACTTTCAGTTATTTGGCATGCATTATTTAATCGGTCGGTTAATTGTTTCACTTGCGGCATTTATTATGCTGATTGCTCTCATTTCCGGCATTATTACCCATAAAAAAATTTTCACTGATTTCTTTACCTTACGTGCATTTAAAGGGCAACGTTCTTACCTGGATTTTCACAATGTCAGCTCTGTTATTGCTTTACCTTTCTTTCTAACCATTACCTTCACCGGATTGGCCATTTTCTTTTATTTATATTTACCTTGGGGCATGCAAAAACTTTATCCGGAAAATAATTACCAATATTTTGATGAAATGAATGCAAAATCAGCTCCATACATTGCAAATAGCAAACCTGCTGAAATGCTGTCTATTCAAATGCTACACCACCCCATAATTCAGCAATGGGGAAAAACCGAATATAGTTCTATCAGTGTAAAAAATCCGAATACAAACCAGGCTGAAATTACCTTTATTGAACGCAAAGATCATTCCATTACCCGTAATCAGGCACAAATCACCCTGAATGCCGTAAACGGCGAAAAAATATATAGCACTAAAAATGATAGTGCCATTGCCACACTCAATGCCGGTGTTTATGGCTTGCATATGGCTACTTTTGCCCAGCCCCTGCTTCGTCTGGCGCTGTTTTTTTCGGGTTTACTCGGCTGTGTGATGGTGGCATCAGGTTTACTGCTCTGGAGTTTAAAACGACAGTTGCAAACTAAGACTGAAAAATTCCATGTTGGACATTATCTGGTGCAACGGCTGAATATCTCTGCTATTGCAGGCTTGCCGATTGCGGTACTGGGTTACTTTTATGCAAACCGGATCGGCTTACTAATTCAAAGTTCACAAAATTATGAAGTGATGAGTTTTTTTATCATTTGGCTGAGCATTTTTGGAATGAGTTTATGCATTAAAAAACAATATCTCTGGAAAATAAACTTGGGGATTTTTATTGCTTTGGCTTTCTGTTTACCTGTTTTTAATTTTTTATTTCTTCTTCAGCAAAACCTCATTCCAAACTTCACAGGTTTTTGGATATTTTTTAAACTTGACTTATTTATTCTTATTTTCGGTTTATTAGCCATATTTCTTTATAGAAATATCACTCCTATTCAGCACAAAGCGCAAAGCAGAATAAAAACTAAGCTGAAAATAGTGGAACCTGAACATAAAAAGGAAAGCTGCCCATGATCATGCTACTCAGTTTAATTCTGATTTTCTTGGGTATTGGTGGTTTATATCGGATCAGTGAGAAACAAATTAAAAAAACCAGATTGTCTAAATGGTCTATGCTGGCCATGTATCCCCAAACAACGCGCTTTGTGTCCCTGCTTTTACTGATACTCGCGGTATTCATCTTGGTACAAAAAGAGGGGTTTTCAATCGGATTTGTCAGTTTCTGGATATTTTCAACCCCACTGATTTTTATCTTTATTCTGTATATGAATGAACTTAAACCCCATCAAAAGTAATAATATCTCGATTTAGAGAGGAAAAATCTCAAATCAAATTCTGTCATCTTGAATAATTTTTTCTATTTCATTTTTTTGCATAAGTAAATCAATAATCAAGACAACGACTTATATGAAAAAGTCATAACATATGCACGTTTTTTGATATTTGGCATATAACCATGTTTGGTCCACTCGAATTTATTTTAGCAGGTGTTTTGGTCGGTTTCTGTGTAGGAATTACGGGTGTTGGCGGTGGTTCATTAATGACCCCCATCCTGATTAGCCTGTTTAGAATTGAGCCTCATATCGCGATTGGTACCGATTTGCTCTATGCCGCAATTTCTAAATTCTGCGGATCTTTAGTTCATGCAAAAAAAATGAATATTGTCTGGCCCATTGTGATCTGGCTTGCAGTAGGAAGTATTCCCGCCTCGCTTGCAACACATTGGGTTTTAGAAAATTACCTGAGTCAATCAAGTAGCTACAAAGCTGTTTTGACCATGGTGCTCGGCTTTATGTTGACCTTAACGGGTATTTCTATCGTGTTCCGCGGTCATATTGAACGCTTCTTTAATAAGTTCCGTAAAGATGAAGCTCTGGATATGACTCAGGATTTAGAAAAGGTCAATTTTCGGGCGAAAGACAAACGTGCTTATATTGTGATCATGGGTATTGTACTCGGTATATTTGTGACCTTATCTTCAGTCGGTGCAGGTGCATTTGGCATCATGGCACTGGTGCTGATGTTCCCGAATTTACCGATGATTCGTATTATCGGTTCCGATGTTGTCCATGCGGTACTTTTGACTTTAGTCGCAGGACTTGGACACATGAGCTCGGGTAATGTAGATTTGCACTTGCTCGGATGGTTACTGGTCGGTTCAATTCCAGCAATTGTCGTTGGAACTTTAATCAGTTCCCGCCTGCCAGAAAAAATTATCCGTAAGATTCTGGGGATTACCTTATTCGCATTAGGCATGAATTTCATGCTTCATCCGGTCAAGGCAAAACCTGTAGAAAAACCGGCTACAGCGCAAGTGATCATTATTGAAAAATCGATGAAAGTTTAATTTAACTATACTATTCATCACTTTTTTTTGACCTATATATTGATCTTTTTTATAACATTGTGAACATACATTCGTGTTATATTCAGATTGAGAATAAACTTTTGTATGATCGAACCAGTGACGGCAATGAATACACTACAGTCAAATCCTATTACCCAATCAGACATCGATGACGTGAATGTACAAAGCATTCAGCCTTTGGTAACTCCTGCTGAATTAAAAAAAGAGTTACCTCTGACTGAACATGCCTATCAAACCGTACTAAAAGGTCGTGAAACCATTCGCAATATCCTTGATGGTAAAGACAAGCGTCTATTTGTAGTCATTGGTCCTTGCTCGATTCACGACACAGTTGCTGCACATGAATATGCAGATCGTTTAAAAGTTTTAAGCGAAAAAATTAAAGATACCCTTTATATCGTGATGCGTGTTTATTTTGAAAAACCACGTACCACTGTCGGCTGGAAAGGTTTAATTAATGACCCGGACATGAACGACTCTTTCAATATTGAAAAAGGTCTTCGTATTGGTCGCCAGCTTTTGGTTGAACTGAATGAAAAAGGATTACCTTGCGCTACTGAAGCACTTGATCCGAACTCTCCGCAGTACTATCAAGATTTAATTTCATGGTCAGCAATTGGCGCACGTACCACCGAAAGCCAGACGCATCGTGAAATGTCTTCAGGTTTATCTTCACCTGTAGGTTTTAAAAACGGTACAGATGGCGGTTTAACCGTTGCAACCAATGCCATGCAATCAGTGAAACACGGTCACAGCTTCCTGGGTCTGAATGATCAAGGTCAGGTTTCTGTCATTCGTACCAGCGGCAACCCATATGCACACGTGGTTTTACGTGGTGGTAATGGCAAACCGAACTATGATGCAGGTTCTGTTGCAGAAGCTGAAAATGCATTAGCCAAAGCCAAAGTCAGCAACAAGATCATGATTGATACCAGTCATGCCAATTCAAACAAAGACCCGTACTTACAACCACTGGTATTGAAAAACATCACAGAACAAATTCTTGAAGGTAACAAGTCAATTGTCGGTCTGATGGTTGAAAGTCATCTTAAAGGCGGTCGTCAAGATATTCCTGACAATCTGGATCATCTAGAATATGGAAAATCAGTGACTGATGGCTGTATCGATTGGGAAACCACTGAAAAAGCCCTGCTCGATATGCATGAAGCACTCAAAGACGTTTTATCAAATCGCTAAGAGATTTAAAACGCCATCTAGATAGATGGCGTTTCTACTTTAACCTTAGGAAAATTTTCTCTCATGAATGAAATTGAAAATGCATTAAGCCACATCGAAAATTTCCAGTTTATTCACGATCACCTGTTCACCTCTGCCCAGCCTTCTGCTGAACAGCTCAAGCTGATTAAAGAATACGGCGTGACGACTATTGTCAATCTGGCATTATCTGATGCAGAGCAGCATTTAGACCATGAAGATAAGATTTGTCTGGATTTAGGCTTAAATTATATTCAGTTTCCCATTTCACCAGAAACGCCTTCTGATGATCAATGTTTACTGATATTAGATCTGCTCAATCATTTAGTCCAAGATCAAATGGTCTGGGTTCACTGTAGCAAGAACTATCATGTCAGTTGTTTGATGTATTTATATCGTCAGTACTATATGGATATGGACATGCCTACGGCGCAGGAACTCATGCATAGCATTTGGGAGCCAAATGAAACCTGGACCGGTCTCATTCATGCAGTAGCCCTACAACTGCAAGGTCGCAAGGCTACCCAGGAATTACAGCAGTCGTTAATACATCCAGATCATTTTGGCTGATGCGAAATTAACACGGTTGCAGTTGATAAAATTCCTTCCTGACGTCCGGTAAATCCTAACTTTTCTGTAGTTGTTGCTTTCACGCTAATTTGGGTAACATGTACATCCAAGACATCTGCAATACTTTGACGCATTTCTAAATTATGTTTTGCCAGTTTTGGGCGTTCACATGCCACGGTAATGTCAGCATTATTCAGTACATAACCCCGGTCTAAAATCAGTTGATAGACATGTTTAAGCAATACACGACTGTCTGCACCCTTAAATTTTGCATCGGTATCTGGAAAATGCTGTCCGATATCTCCCAAAGCCAACGCACCCAATAACGCATCACATAAAGCATGTAATACCACATCACCATCTGAATGGGCTTTTAGGCCTTGTGTATGTGGAATTTTAACCCCTGCCAAAGTGACAAAGTCACCTTCTTCAAAGGCGTGTACATCCATTCCCTGTCCAATTCGAATTTGTGCGACCACTTTAAGCATCCTTAAGAAATAAATGATTGAAATGTTGTATTCACGCTTTCTATTTCGCTATAGTTACAGCAGCGCAACATAGTGAAATTATAAGCGATCATGCTGGTGAATACCGAAATTAATCTCATTAAAACATTAAGCACATTATTCAGTATTGGCTGTTTGTGCTCAACCTTGGCTCATGCCCAAAAAATTGATTGTTCTAGTCCAGACACAACGTCAATGAAAAATATTTGTGCCGAAAATTTTTCTGAATCGCGAGAAAAATTAAGCAATCATTATATAACGGCCTTTTTGGTCAGTGATGCCCCTGTTCATTTATTGGAAGATACCCATACTTTATGGTTTAAACGCTTACAGCAATGTAAAAGTTTAGACTGTTACAAGCAACAATTCGAACTGCGTATTGAAGATCTTAATTTTTATACCTCGCTCAATCAGAGCCTCACCAATCATTATTTAAAATTTGAAAATGGAAAAATTGCCAGCCAACCTGTGCATTTACAAGTCCACCAACTTACCAAAGACAAAATTAAAATTGAAGGGATTGCCTATCGCAATCCAAATAATAAATTAGAAACCCAAACGATTCCTTTTCTGGCTTATACAACACCTGATAAGAAAAGTGAGATCACTGATAACGAACACGATTGCAAATACCAGTTTGATTTTAATAAGGCCATTTTATCGATTAAAACAGAACAGAAAGGCTGTGAACGTTTTGCCGGTATCTATCGGGTTTATGATTAAAAAAATTTTAAATTTGTTAAAAAACAGAGGCATTCTACCTCTGTTTTTATTTAAAGGACTAAATTATTTCAACTGGTCAACCAAACGGCTTTCATAATCATTTAAAGCTTCATTCATTGTGACAATCCAGCGCGAGCCTGTTGCCATTACAGTTGGTTTAGAAATTTTTGTATAAGTGCGAATAGGCGGTTTACCACTATTAGCATCATAGATTTCAGTTTCAATTTCGGTATTGAGTGTGACATAAGAAAAACCTGGTTGCATCCATGACCAGAATTTGTCTACTTTAACCGTTAAAACCAAATCTGGCTTTTGAACCTGTGCCGCTGGTACAACTGTATAACCTGA
>JBLZXS010000368.1:0-6598 GCA_050285325.1 Acinetobacter sp. | reverse complement strand
ACCTGAATTGACACGCTGCGTATAAATGACGATCAAGATACATACGACAACCACTATCGCGACCACAAGGTATTTATCCATCTTTGCCTCTTATCTCATTATTTTGATCAAACTTTAAATTAACGCCACATTTAAAATTCTTTAAAATCCTGATCGGGATCAAACTCAACTTGGATAATCTGGGAAACTTCGGCACGTGATGGACCAATATAACTACGTTCAATAATTGTATGGAGCTGATTTTCCGTACCAACAATGACCGCTTCAACTTCACCGCTATCCAGGTTTTTTACATAGCCTGTGAGTTCTAATTCTAAGGCTTGCTGCTCAAACCAACGGCGATAACCGACACCTTGTACTTTGCCATGAATGATTAATTTAATCGCCTTATTCATTTATGCGTTCCCTGATTCACCACATGATAAACCGCTTCATGCATATGATGAGCCTGCAAACCACGCATCCCTTTTGTCGCTAGCCAATCCCCTGCCAATGCATGCAAGGTGACAATTTCATGCAGATGGATTTGCTCTCCAAATTGGGCTTTTAAGCTGGCGATCATGCCTGCCAGCACATCCCCCATGCCACCCGTTCCCATCCCTGCATTACCTTTTGTGCAAATCCAGAGTCGATCTTGCAAAATTAAACTGCCTGCACCTTTAAGCACCCATTGTCCGGCATATTTTTTTTGCAGTTGATGAATCGCTGCAATTCGATCATTTTCAATATCTTTCACAGAACAATTCAGAAGTTTTGCCGCTTCACCCGGGTGTGGTGTCGCATAACTATCGGGTTTTAATAATTCAGGATGTCCAGCTAAAAACCATAAAGCGTCGGCATCCAATACCACATGTAAATGTTCAGCGGTATTGATCTTCGGGAACCATTTAAAATATTGTTGTTCTGACCAGCTATCCCGTCCCAACCCCATACCGAAACTAACCGCATCCACGTGTTCCAATAATTGCTGAATCTCGGCTTTGGTCAAAGCATTGATATCACGTAGCATAATATTCGGTGAGCGTGCCAAAATTGCAGTGTGATGTTTCTCATGGCAGACAATGGTGACTTTACCCGCCCCTGCACTAAAGGCAGATTCGGCAGCCATCATCACCGCACCACCCATATCTGCATGCCCGCCGACAATGAGTACATGACCATAACTGCCCTTATGCCCAAATGCCTGGCGCTTTTGCAATGCAACTGTATCGGGTGAAAGCTGAGCGATAGGTTCTAAGTCTGCATCTGTAGGAATCAGGGAAATAACTTCAACCTGACCTGCAAACTCTTTACCTTGTCCGGTAAATAGTCCGGCTTTTAAACCTAAAGCCGAATAGGTGTAATCAGCTTTGATCGCACCGGGTAAAGGTTGACCGCTATTGGCCTGTAAACCGCTTGGAACATCAATCGCAATTTTCAAACCCGACTGAGCATTGATGCTTTGAATAATCTGTTGCCAATCTGAATCTAATTCACGGTTTAAACCTATGCCAAATAAGGCGTCGATATAACACTCATATTGTTTTTGAAATTCAAAACCTGAATGGATTTTTACTTCTGCAGCTAGCGCTTCTTGATAGGCACTATGTAAATCTGTTGAAGCACCTAATTCAGCGGCATAAATCTCGAGATTAAAACCGGCTTGTTTTAAATATTTAGCCGTTAAATAGCCATCACCGGCATTATTGCCTTGCCCACAACACACCGCGATGTTTTTTATTTGATGTTGCTGAAAAATCGGAATCAGGCGCTGCGCAATCATCCAAGCAACTTGCTGCATCAAGGCATAAGAACTGTTTTGCTTGGCAAACCAGCGTTGCTCCCACGCTTGAATACTTTGGCTAAGATAAACTGGGCTATGATAAACTTGCTGATGCATCGTTCTTCTCTTCTTATTAAATTATGGCAACATCCACATCGTCACAGAAAATACCTTTAGATCAAACTGATCCTGAAGCACTAAAAGCGTGGATTAAAGCCCAAGCTTTGGCATTAGGTTTTAGCGATTGTGTCATTGCCAAACCGGATGCTCAAGCAGAATTGCCACGTTTTCAAGAATATTTAAAACGTGGTTATCATGGTGACATGAAGTTTCTGGAAGAAAATTTAGAAAAACGTGCCGATCCCACTTTGCTGGTTCCCGGCACAAAAAGCATTATTT
Organism: Acinetobacter sp.; assembly: GCA_050285325.1. Classification (GTDB taxonomy): domain Bacteria; phylum Pseudomonadota; class Gammaproteobacteria; order Pseudomonadales; family Moraxellaceae; genus Acinetobacter. Next base: position 4,437 of record JBLZXS010000368.1, on the reverse strand, counting down.
GCGTACGAATGAACTATTTGGTGGAAACGCCTAAACCGCGTTATGTGCCAGATGAGCCTAATGCAGCCATCATTGCACGCTATGCCCGTGGTCGCGATTACCATAAAACCATGCGCAGCCGCTTAAAAACTTTGGCTAGCATCATTCGTGAAAAGGTGGGTGATTTTGAATCGCGTCCTTTTGCTGACTCTGCGCCGGTATTTGAAAAATCTTTGGCAGAAAATGCCGGTATGGGCTGGACGGGCAAACATACCTTGTTGATTCAGAAAAAATCAGGTTCTTTCTTTGTTTTGGGTGAACTGTTTACTTCGCTTGATTTACCCTTCGACTCACCTGCAACCCACCATTGCGGCTCTTGCACAGCCTGTATCGACATTTGTCCAACCCAAGCTATTGTTGAACCTTATATGCTCGATGCACGTAAATGTATTGCATATTTGACCATTGAATATAAGGGCATCATTGCTGAAGAATTACGTCGGGGCATCGGTAATCGTGTTTTTGGCTGTGACGATTGTCAGTTGATTTGTCCGTGGAATAGCTTTGCCAAAAAAGCCACGATTGAAGATTTTAACCCTCGACATGGTTTGGATCAGATCAACTTACTAGATTTATGGCACTGGGATGAACCGACCTTTTTAGCCAAGACTGAAGGCAGTCCAATACGACGTACCGGTTATCAAAGTTTTATGCGAAATATTGCAATTGGTTTAGGAAATGCACCTTTTTCTCGTGAAATTATTGCAACTTTAAAACAAACTCGCGAATTACATGATGAGATTGTGCAAGTCCATATTGACTGGGCAATTCAGGAACAGCTGGCTAAATCTATGTAGAGGTTTCATTTATTTGCAAAATTTTTTCAGCTTTCTCATTTTCCAGATATAAGCAAAGTTTTCTCTCTATAAAAAAAATACTCTCCATTTCAGAACAAAATAAAAAAATCTATTAAAAACTTTGCAACTATATTTAAAGAAATAAGTCTTAGTTTGTAACTAAATCTACAATCTTATAATTACTAATATTGACCCAAAACCATCGATAGATACCATGAAATTTGGCTTTTTATGCCTTTAGATTTGATTTAAATTAGGTATGATAAATAATAAATAATGATGATTATGGATTTTCACCAATGAATGTACGTAATGACTGGACACGCGAAGAAATTCAGGCTTTGTATAACCAGCCTTTTTTGGATTTAGTTTTTGAAGCACAACGCATTCATCGTGAAAACTTTGATCCAAATACAATTCAAGTCAGCACATTACTTTCAATTAAAACCGGTAAATGTCCTGAAGATTGCAAATATTGCTCACAGTCAGCGCGTTATGACTCAAAACTTGAAGCTGAAAAACGTATTGCTGTCGATAAAGTAATTCAAGAAGCCAAAGAAGCACTTGCTTCAGGTTCTTCACGTTTCTGCATGGGTGCTGCATGGCGTAATCCGCATGAACGCGACATGCCGTATGTATTAGAAATGGTCAGCGAAGTAAAAGCATTGGGCTTAGAAACCTGTATGACGTTAGGCATGCTCAATCAATCTCAAGCTGAACGCCTGAGTGAGGCGGGTTTAGACTACTATAACCATAATCTCGACACTTCTCGCGAATATTATCCTAATGTAATTACTACACGCTCTTATGATGATCGTTTAAATACTTTGGATCATGTTCGTCAAGCAGGTATGAAAGTCTGTAGTGGTGGAATTGTAGGCTTAGGTGAAAACAGTAAAGACCGGATTGGTCTTTTGTACGAACTTGCAACTTTACCCATTCATCCTGAATCTGTACCTATCAACATGCTAGTTCCTATTGAAGGTACTCCGCTTGCAGATGTAGAAAAATTAGACGTGACGGAATGGATTCGTACTATCGCGGTAGCACGAATTATTATGCCTAAGAGCTATATTCGTCTTTCTGCCGGTCGTGAGTCTCTATCCGATTCAGATCAGGCCTTGGCTTTCATGGCGGGCGCCAATTCTCTTTTCTCTGGTGAAAAACTTTTAACCACCCCAAATGCGGGCGAAGGTAAAGACAGACAATTATTTGATAAGTTAGGCTTGGTTGCAGAAAAGGCCAAACCCACAGTTAAAGAGTTATCTGTAGATGCAATGGCAATTTAAGCTATTGATTTGAAATGTTTATAAAAAAAGCCCATTTTGGGCTTTTTTTATGGAACATTATTCTGCAAAGTTATGTGCAGTAAGTAAAATGCCATAACTGCTATTTAAATAATCCCCTACTCGAATAATATCCGTACCATTGGCATGATGCACCACCAATTCTTGAGTAAGCGCATTATAGGTGAATGAGTCAAAACTGTCTTGATGATGACATAACCAGGTTAATGTATCTTTTAGCTGCTCATCTACAATATAAGTTTGTGCTTTAAAATCTTTGTTCGTTGACATGAGGTTTCTCTTGTTTCTGCAATATTTTCACTTTGATCAGAATAAAATAAATTTATTGAGGAGAATGGTGGCCGCCCACCCTGATTCTCCATCATTTCCAATGAATATAATTATATAAATAAGATTGAGAATGTCTGGAAGAAAACCTAAAAATATTTAAGAATGAGAAGCATGGCTTTATTAGGCTAAATCTGAGAAAAACTTTTGTCTAATTTATTAAGGGATGTGAGTTTAAATTTAAGGTGGGTCGTCCATAACTACAATTCAAACTTTGTGACTTGGACTAAAATTCAATTCTGAAATATTACAGCGCCAAAAAATTTAAAGAGAAATAAATATTAACTTTTTTGCTCTCTAAAATGCAAAAAAGTGAGCCTAAAGCACACTTTTTTGCTATAAATCGAATTCAATTAAAGTGGTTTATTCACGCCACATTTTCTGCATTCCTTATGTTCCCCGATTTCTTCCATGTGCTCATATTCATAGACATGTAAACAAAATAATTTCATAAGTAATTGAAGCATTTACCAATCTCCCTTCTGATTGTTTTTAAAATTCAAATTTTTTAAAAATATATCTCATCCCGAAATATGAATGTGATTAAAAAAACCACATCTATTTATTACCATATTTTTATGATAATTCAAATAAATTAGTAACTATTTTCCAGAAAAAAAGATGAGTGGTATAAGAAGTAAAATACGACGCTATTCGGCCTATCGATTTATTCAGAAAACGGCATGTTGAATATGAAGACTAGTTTTTAAAGGAAGCTAAAATCACGTTATAAATTCACTTAAATATGAGAAAAAGATATCGATAATGAAGACATAGCTTGATATCTATCTCCTATTTTTTATTCCTAAAACCACAAACACTTTTTTCCTGTTGAAATTATCGAATATATTTTTTCATTGCTGCATCTTTAGAAAGGGCAAAATTAATAATTACATCTGACTGAAACTCTTTTTTATATATTTCAGACTTACTGGATTACAACGTAATACATATTTCAAAATTTTCTCTGAATATTGTTTAAAAACTGGATCGCAAAAGCCCGCTGCTCTATTGCTTTCAGCCATAGGTCTTCATAGTGCACCTCAATGTACTGAATGGCATAAGCTCTCAGCTGCACAGCCAAATCACATAAATCTTTGCTCGGGTTTTGCATAAACTCAATCGACATTGGATCGTTTGTCACCAAAAAAACAATGAAAGCAGTTATCAAATTTATAGATATCATGCAGATTTTAAGAAACTTTAAATTGCATAGGTAAACTGAATAGTCTCCCCCTTCTAAAATTCTAGACATCTATAATCATCTTCTCTTAAGGGTGATATACAACATCAGGGAGTTATTTATGAATCAATGCGCAAAAAATGACCAGCTTAATAATTTTGTCCAGCTTAATGACACTCTAATTTCTCAGATGAGTTATTAAAATGCTTAAGTAGAACAAGAATAGAGGGTCGACTTAGTCGTTGATTTTGCAAACTTGCTATCTTTTTTAAAATTTGAACTAAAATTTATATCCGTTTCAAACGAAAATTTTCAATATTGACTTTCATGTCAAAATCTAAATGTCACAAGAAGAGAGAACAGGTTTGACTGTCTTAAACTTAGAGGATAATTCATAACTACCAAATTTTCACTTATGCTATCAGCGCTGATCTTCTCTGTATATTTGTATCGCCAGATAATTTATAGAGCTTCAAAAATTGAAAAAATTTCTTGTCCACTTTGCGCCCTTACTAGATGAATAGATGCATGAGTTTCATTTATATGGTGATTAATAAAATTATTTCTTTCATTTTATCGAGTAATGCTCGCACCGATCTATTGTAATAGATTAATAACCATAAGTTCTATGCTAGCTATTTTCTACTTTTTATTATGATCAAAAAAAACCAATTAAGATTAGTACACCTAAGTGGTTGTTTTATATGGTGGGCCCAGACAGACTTGAACTGTCGACCAACGGATTATGAGTCCGCTGCTCTAACCAACTGAGCTATAGGCCCTA
>JBLZXS010000367.1:0-2179 GCA_050285325.1 Acinetobacter sp. | reverse complement strand
TGAGGATATAGATATTCTCAACTGTTTGTCAGATTTAAATTTTATCAAAATTGGTCTGCATTGTTTTTAAGCGGTGTAGACAGCTATGTAGCTTTTTGAGCCATTTAGGGCCTAAAAGACAAGAATTGTATTTGTATTAACAGTCTAAAATGAAACTCAATAAATCTAATATTGATGCTTTTGGTGGGATATAAAAGGATAAACTCTCTATTGTGATGCTGAGTAAATTGGATTTGTAGTTCGAGCTAGCATAAAAAAATAAATTTTATATTATTGGGCGTCGACACGAGGTCAAACTTTTTCGCGTGATACTTGCTATACAAATGCGATCACATCAGTTAAAGCGAGAAAAAAAAGCTCAGACCATTTTGTCGGATATTTCCAATAGAATAAAGAAAATAGGAAATGTAAAAGCCATCTTTGCTGCCAATTTACATATACAACCAATCTGCATTCCCAGGCTTCAGTTACACAAATATTGATTGTTCACTATTGAATAACGCTATCAAATGTTTGAGCATGATGTTTTATTGGTTAAATAAGTGATGGATCGCCATGATAGATGAAGAAAAGCCTTTAGATTTTGAAGATGATGATGAGCCTCAAGAGTTCGAAGATGAAGAATTTATCAACGATAAGAAGGAGGATGAGATGTACAATCCTATTACTAAAGATGGCTCAAGCGTTGATCCTGCAGATGATGGAACTCGTCATATTCGACCTGAAGATGGGGATCCGATAGAAGTTGAAGAGTAAACAATGGCCCAATTTAATATTGGGCTTTTTATTGCCTCTAAGATGGGTATGAATCAGGCAGCTCTTCCAATTCACTCTCATATTGTGCACATATTGATCTCATCAAAATCATGAGCTATCTGCATCATTGTATTATAGTGACAAATGTTTTAATTTTTTTGTGGTGTTTAAATAGCAATTAGATAAACCGAACCCAGTTATCACGCCGTTGATTAAGTAGAGATCGTTATGATTACTATTTTTTTTATGCACGATTTACATAATGCTTAGGGCATGGTCAAAAATGCCGTTTAGAAAAAATACAAATATGTGGAAAATGCAGAAGACAAATACACCGCTTGCGAATCAGCTGGATGGAATTATTGCAAAAAAGGGGGAATATTAAATAAATGAAGAAATACTAAAACTAAAATCAATGCATTTATTGATCAACTGTTAAATAAGGGACTTAAGAAATAATATCTTTTGATTTTTATTGGTTATAAATGAATCAGAAGTTAAGCTTTATCAAATTCAGCGAGTTTTTATAAAGCCTAAACGTGCAAAAGCGAGAGTGAACTCTCGCTTTTTAATCTTAAATTATCTTACTGATGTAAGAATAATTTTAAATTATAGTGCTACGATGTTTACAGCATTCGGGCCTTTTTGACCTTGAGTGATGCTGAATTCAACTTGTTGGCCTTCAGCCAAAGTTTTGAAACCAGAGTTAGCGATTTCGCTGAAATGAGCAAAAACGTCAGGACCGTTTTCTTGTTGAATAAAACCGAAACCTTTAGTTTCGTTGAACCACTTAACAGTACCTTTAACAGTATTAGACATAATACAATCCTATAAACTTTAATATTTTTTGGTTTACTTAAAAACCCGGTGTTAACTTGAAAATAAGAATGGAACTTTAAATCTGAAAAAACGAAGGATTATGACTAAAACTGCGAAATACAAAAAGATTTACCAGAACAAAACTATTTTTCTAGTTGAGATAAAGAATACAGGTATATTTAAGAATATGCAACTCAATATTAACTCTTTGATGCTTTTTACAGCTTATATTTGTAAGTAAATAATTATTTTTATTAAATCAATAATTTGTGCTTGTATTTTTATTTGTCTTGTTAATGAGCTAAAGTAATCACCAGATAGAACTGATTGTACGGAAAAACATGCATCTTAAAATCATTTCATCTAGTTCACTTTATTTATCTAATAGTTTATTAACCTATTTAATTAAGCGGTCTTTCTGGTTTGTTGGTCTAAGCTTTAGGCGTAAAGCATTCAATCAACATTATTCAGGCTGAAAAGCATTATTTTTCAATTAAAACTGAATAAAGTTTGCTTTGTTATGGTTTAGGGCGTATAAAGCTAACTCGTTGATGCGGGATGGAGCAGTCTGGTAGCTCGTCGGGCTCATAACCCGAAGGTCGTT
>JBLZXS010000366.1:0-3855 GCA_050285325.1 Acinetobacter sp. | reverse complement strand
TTGGAAGCGCGCGTAATTGGTCTAGAAAAATTAGGGAAACACGACGTTGAACTTGTAGGTGGGAAAAACTCATCTTTGGGTGAAATGATCAGCCATTTATCCAATGCTGGTGTTTCGGTACCAGGTGGCTTTGCAACTACAGCGGCTGCGTATCGTGAATTTCTCGAGCAAAGTGGCCTAAACGCTAAAATTCAGGCAGAGCTATCAACTTTAAATGTTGATGACGTCAATGCTCTTGCAGTAAGTGGCGCCAAAATTCGCCAATGGATTGTCGATACTCCGCTTACGGCAGAACTTGAAAAAGAAGTTCGTAACGCTTTTACTGAATTATCTAACGGCAACCCTGACATCGCGGTTGCCGTTCGTTCATCTGCAACTGCAGAAGATTTACCAGACGCTTCTTTTGCCGGCCAGCAAGAAACTTTCTTGAACATTCGTGGTATTGATAACGTATTAATCGCCATTAAGGAAGTGTTTGCGTCTTTATATAATGACCGTGCAATTTCATACCGCGTACACCAAAACTTTAAACATGAAGTTGTTGCCCTTTCTGCGGGTATTCAACGTATGGTTCGCTCTGAAACAGGTGCGGCCGGTGTAATGTTTACCCTAGATACAGAATCTGGTTTCCGTGATGTGGTGTTTATTACTGCATCTTATGGTTTGGGTGAGATGGTAGTTCAAGGTGCAGTAAACCCTGACGAATTCTACCTGTCTAAACCATTATTAAACGCAGGAAAACATTCTATCCTGCGTCGTAATCTTGGTTCTAAACACCAAAAAATGATTTATGGCGAAGAAGCTTCTGCGGGTAAATCTGTTGTTGTGGTAGATGTTGAAAAACAAGATCGCCAACAATTTGCGTTAAATGATCACGAACTCCAAGAACTTGCTAAACAAGCATTAATCATTGAAAACCATTACGGTTCAGCAATGGACATCGAATGGGCGAAAGATGGCGACGATGGTCAAATCTATATCGTTCAGGCACGTCCTGAAACAGTAAAAAGCCGTGAAAATGTCGGCACCATGGAACGTTACCTGCTGAAACAAAAAGGTACTGTGGTTTGTGAAGGTCGTTCAATTGGTCAACGTATCGGTTCTGGTAAAGTACGTATCGTTTCTTCAATCAAAGAAATGGACAAAGTACAAGACGGTGACGTTCTTGTATCTGACATGACTGACCCGGATTGGGAACCAGTCATGAAACGTGCTGCTGCGATTGTAACCAATCGTGGTGGTCGTACTTGTCACGCAGCAATCATTGCACGTGAGTTAGGTGTACCTGCAATCGTAGGTTGTGGTAATGCCACTGAAGTACTTGTTGACGGTCAAGAAGTGACTGTGTCTTGTGCTGAAGGTGATACTGGCTTCATTTATGAAGGTGCTCTTGATTTCGAAGTACAACGTAACTCTATCGAATCCATGCCAGCACTTCCGTTCAAAGTCATGATGAACGTCGGTAACCCTGACCGTGCATTTGACTTCGCTCAAATTCCGAACGAAGGGATTGGTCTTGCACGTTTAGAATTCATCATCAACCGTATGATTGGTGTGCATCCTAAAGCATTATTGAATATTGACAGTCTTCCTCGCGAAACGCGTGCAGCTGTTATGGCGCGTACTGCGGGTTACTCTTCTCCAATCGAATTCTATGTAGAAAAACTGGTTGAAGGTATTTCAACACTTGCTGCTGCATTCGCTGACAAACCAGTGATCGTTCGTATGTCTGACTTTAAGTCAAACGAATATGCGAACTTGATTGGCGGTAAATTGTACGAGCCAGAAGAAGAAAACCCAATGCTTGGTTTCCGTGGCGCGAGTCGTTACGTTTCTGACAACTTCCGTGACTGCTTCGAACTTGAATGCCGTGCATTGAAGAAAGCACGTGACGAAATTGGCTTAACCAACATTCAGATCATGATTCCTTTTGTACGTACAGTAGCTGAAGCGAAACGTGTGATTGAATTGCTAGCGCTGAATGGTCTTAAACGCGGTGAAAACGGTCTTAAAGTGATCATGATGTGTGAATTACCGACTAACGCATTGTTAGCTGAACAATTCCTTGAGCACTTCGATGGCTTCTCTATCGGTTCAAATGACTTGACTCAGTTAACATTGGGTCTTGACCGTGACTCGGGTATTGTTTCTCACCTGTTTGACGAACGTGATCCAGCGGTTAAAGCATTACTCTCAATGGCGATTCATGCATGCCGTAAAGCTGGCAAATACGTGGGTATCTGTGGTCAAGGCCCTTCTGACCATCCAGATCTTGCACAGTGGTTGATGGAACAAGGTATTGAGTCAGTTTCTCTTAACCCTGACTCGGTTTTAGACACCTGGTTCTTCCTTGCTGAAGAAAAAGCTCAACAAGCTTAATAAACTGTGTTAAAAAAAGACCCACATGTGGGTCTTTTTTTTCATCTATAATTTAAAGGTTTGCTATTCAAACCTAATTTACGTTTTTGAGATTTAATATTTATGCAAATTTACTTGGCACGTAATAATCAACAAGCTGGTCCATACACCTTAGAGCAGTTAAATCAAATGCTCGCTAGCCAGCAAGTTCTGCTTACAGATTTGGCTTGGCACCAAGGCATGACCGAATGGAAGGCTTTAGGTGAATTAACCCAAGGTAAACTTGTATATCAACCTGAAGGTTATACAGCGTCCACACCTTTTCCTGAGCAAACGCCTGTTCAGAATTCCGGCTTTAGTAAAATAAATGTTGAAAAAAAAGCCGTTCCAAATAATGAGCTCGCTTCAATTAGCACACGAGTTTTAGCAAAAATTATTGATTTATTGCTCTGGTTACCTGCAGCAGCGATTCCATCTTTTTTCCTCAAACCAGATCAATTTAACCAATTATCTGAGATTCAGCAAAAGATGCAATCGGCGGACAGCGCAACTCAGGCCACGCAATTACAACAGCAATTATTTACCCTCATTCCGGCTGAAGCATGGCAAGCGATGTGCGTATATATCATCATTATGCTTGGAATTCAGGCATTTATGCTGGCAAAATCTGGACAAAGTATTGGTAAAAAACTCACCAAAATTAAAATTGTAGATGTAGAAAGCGGTGAAAAAGTCAGCTTGATGCGTGCATTCACACTGCGTAGTTTCATTTTTATTATTTTAAATCTGTTGTTTATGCCGTTTATTACCATCATTGACCATATCTTTGCACTGAGTGAAAAACGCCAAACCTTGCATGATAAGCTCTCAAAAACCAAAGTGGTTAAACAATAATCACACATAAAAACAGGGATTAATTTATATCCCTGTTTTTCCCCAGAATATTGATATTCAAATAAAATTACTATATTAAAAGTTTAATTCCGAGTAAAAAAATCAGTTTTTATAACAGTCATTTAAAGCCGTTTTACATATAGCTTAGTTCGTCGATATGAGGCATAATGCCCTACAACGTAGCGGTGTCTCATGATTGGGAAGGATTTTCTATGCTTAGAATTTCTAAGTGAAAATACAAAATTTCCAATCATGCGACACTTTAATCGCTATCCCATATTAAATTAGGGAATGGGACTCTTCACCGAGGTTGTAAAATGAGACAAACGATTTTAGCTGTATTGTCTTTATCTGCGATTGCCGCACTCTTAACCGGGTGTGGTGGTGATATGGTACTTCTAAACTCAAAAGGTCCAGTCGCTCAAGGTCAATCTGATCTTATGATGACTGCGATCTACTTAATGTTGTTGGTGGTTATTCCTTCAGCATTAATGGCAGTGTGGTTTGGATGGAAATATCGCGCGTCGAATAAAGATGCAGACTATAAACCTACATGGGCACACTCTACTGCAATTGAAATTGTAGTTTGGGGTATTCCTGTCA
>JBLZXS010000365.1:0-2025 GCA_050285325.1 Acinetobacter sp. | reverse complement strand
CAAATAGCCATTCACCCCATTGGATACTGTTTCACGGCACCCCGGTGCATCGGTGGTAATTACGGCGCGACCCATCGCCATGGCCTCTAAAACGGTACGTGGTGTGCCTTCACGATAAGAAGGCAACACATAAACGGAACTTGCCGCAATTGCAGGACGTACGTCATTGAGTTTACCCCAATAATTGACCATTTTGTCTGCAACCCAAGTATCAAGCTCTGCTTGAGAAATCGCGGAAGGATTATCATCAATCCACCCCACTAAATGGAATTCAGTTTCGGGATGTTTGGCTTTGATGATTTTGGCAGCCTCTGCATATTCACGCACACCTTTGTCACCAAGCAAGCGTGCGATCAGTAGGAATGAAGCTTGGGTAATGCCCTGCTCATTCTTCGGCAAAGGTAATACTGCAAAATCTTGAACATTGACTCCTGAACCATTCACCACCACAGTGGCTTTGTCGGAGGCTAATAAATGCATGTCTTGAAACAGCTTTAAATCATCCGGATTTTGGAAAAAGACTTTGTCAGCATGTTTTAAGGCATAGCCATATAAACCATATACCATTTTTTGAAACAGACTACGTTTGCCTGATTCGACATTTTGAAAGGCATAGCCCAAACCGGTAATTAAGGCATAACGCTTAGGTACACCTGCAAGCCATGCAGCCAACGTACCATAAATCACCGGTTTAATGGTATAAGACAACACCACATCCGGTTTGATCTGACCGATCTGCCTAACCAAGTTTTTCAGCAGCTTTAAATCCGCCAATGGATTGGTGCCGGTGCGTTGCATCGGAATTTCATACACGTGATAACCCAGTGCTTTCAGCTTGTCATGTTCTTCAGTAAAGCTTGAAAGCTCAGGCGCCATGATATGAATTTCATAACCTTGAGCGTGAATCGCTTCTAACAATTTGCCACGGAAATTTAGTGCAGAAGGTAAGAAACTGCTGATCATTAAAAATTTCATTGCGCCGATCTCCATGCCTGCATATATTGCCCACTGACACTTTCAATACTGAAATTCTGTTCCACTCGTTCATGTGCCTGTTGTTTCAGTTGTAACTTTTCAGCTGGGCTCTTGGCTGCATAATCTAAAATCGCATCAGCCAAAGCCTGTGCATTTCTTGGCCCTACAATGCTGCCAATATCCTGCACAATAAAGCTCGCATCGCCGACATCAGTACTGATACACGGTACGCCTGACGCCATGGCTTCAACCAGCACATTCGGAAAACCTTCAGTAATTGAGGTCATCAGGAACACATCTATCGACTGGTAAAAGGCAGGCATATCAATTACTTGATCTAATAATTGCACTTTATTGGTATCGAGTTGATATTGCTCAAACAAGGCTTTGACTTCAGGATTTTCTAAAGTTGCCCCGCCACCCGCGATTTTGAAAATAATATCCTGATCTTTCAACAAGCTCATGGTTTCAAATAAATAGGGATAGCCTTTTGCCGTGTGATAACGCCCTGCAAAACCAATCACCAACGGCTCATGTAAATCAGGATTGGGCTGAAACTTATCTAAAAACACACCATTGGCAATCACTCGAGCATTGTTATTTTTCAGGCCAAAGTTTTGGTGCTGTTGCAAAGATGAATGCGCACAATAAATTACGCCTTTGGGTTGCTGTGCCAGCACTTTACTCATCGCTAATGCAATTTTGGTACTCAGCGACTCTTCTTTGGGAGATGCTAAAGAATGGTGAATGCCCCAAAAGATATTGGGTTTCTGGCTTAGACCGATACAACTTAAACTGGTCAATACATTGGCATGATACATCCAGCATTGCACTGTTTTTGGCGCGATAGACTTGAGTAAATCACGCAGTTTGGTGATCGTCCCTAGCGTATTCAGACCATTCCAACCCAATGCATAATAGGACTGGCACTGTGCCAAGGTTTCCACATAAACATTCGAAGTTTTCATCAGGGAAATAATCACATGCTCATACTGATCCTGGGTCTGCTGAATCAGACGGGCCAGCATCATCTCTGCACCACCGACCCCC
>JBLZXS010000364.1:0-3297 GCA_050285325.1 Acinetobacter sp. | reverse complement strand
GTCAGAATTTGAATACGACGGTCATTCACTGCAATCGCCATCAATAAACCATTGTCTTGCTTGGCTGAACCCAGCTGCCATTTTTCAGCAATACGCATTGCAAAATCAAAAATATCTTCTTGCCCTGTGGTGGGAACAATCACCACACCAATTTGTGCCTTTCCTTGTTCATGTAACGCTAAAATTCGCTGACTAATTTCCTGCTTCTGACTTTCAGTCAATAAGTTTGCCTGATCTACAACAGGTACATTTAGCGTTGGCAGCCCACGAATCGACTCACCCTCAGCCATATCATTGGCAATTTGTGGCGATGAGACTGTTGTTTCAGTAGCATTTGCTTGCGTTGCTGTCTGATTTTGAGAGGTCTGCTGCTGATCCTGAATGATTTTACCGACCACGACTGTCTCAGTATTTTCATCTGCAGCCGTAGCGACTTCACTCCATGTAACTGAACTGATGAGCACGCTACAGCAAACCACCAATGCTTGCAGCAGAGTGATGGATAAAAAGTATTTTTTATAAGAATCAGACATCAGCAATCCTTATTTAGCGATCAATGAGTTAGTCAAAAGATACTTTAGGTGCATTTTGTGCGCCTTGTTCTGCACTGAAATTCTGTTTAGGATCCATACCAATGACTTTAGCCGTCATGACCTGCGGGAACTGGCGTGAATAAGAGTTAAAGTCTTGAACAGTCGTAATATAACGGTTACGTGCTACTGCAATACGATTTTCAGTACCTTCAAGCTGAACCTGTAAATCACGGAATTGTTCATTGGCTTTTAGATCGGGATAATTTTCAGACACTGCGATCAAGCGCGATAATGCACTAGTCATCTGCGCTTGAGCTTCTTGATATTTTTGGAATAAGGCTGGATCTTCTAAAACTTCTTTATCCACTTTTAAGCCTGCAACATTGGCACGTGCTTGAGTGACTTCTGTTAGCACCTGCTCTTCATGTTTGGCATAACCTTTTACAACATTGACCAAGTTGGGTACAAGATCTGCACGGCGCTGATACTGGTTCTGCACTTCAGACCAGGATGCGGTTACCGCCTCATCTTTGACCTGGAGCGTGTTATAGCCACAACCGGATAATGTTAAAGTACTTACAAGAGCCATAGCGACTAAACTTTTTTTCATAACGTTCATAAATTTATATCCTCTATATTTCTTTGTATTTGTTTGAATATTTTTATTGTAAACATATTTAGATCTAGTTCTGTTTATTTTCAGTATTTCAAAGCTGACATAAAAAAGGGCCAATATTTTCTATTAGCGCTTCGCTATTCCATTCATTAACTGAGTAAATTTAGTTTTCATTCTTGTTGAAAACTTTCCATATGGTAGTCTACGGCCAAGTGCTCTTTCCAATAATCCACCATTTTGCTGTAATCAATTTTTGCAGGATGAAAATCAGCTTTAAAGTAAGACAAGTATTCCGGCATGAGTTGGATAAACATCTTGCCCAACAAGTAAAAACCAAAAATATTACCGCCCACTTTAGGCAAACTTTTAGCTTTATCCTGTAAAAATAACCGTGTTGCAGAGTAGAACGTCAGGCTGGCAAAGCCCGTGGTTACGCTACGCATAATCATACGACGTATTTTGTCATCGCCATATACAGCCTGATAGACATCAAAAGCGACTGCACGATGTTCAATTTCTTCAATCGCATGCCAAATCCAAAGTTTAGCAGCATCTTCATCCAATGTAGCGAGTACTTCCGGGTGCCGAAGGATATATCCGCCGAGTAATGCCGTGAAATGCTCAAAAGCACAGGTAATTGCCAATTGAATTTTAGGATGTAGGTTTTTGACATAATCATTTTTACGAGCCAACCATGCTTGAAACCGGTCTAAATTATAATCATCACTTCGCCAAGCCTCATTGAATTCGGCATGGGCTTTGGAGTGCATCGCTTCCTGCCCAATAAATGCAGCGATCTGAGCCTGTAACTTCTCATCTTTGACTTTATCCCGCACGTGACGAACACTATGCACAAAAAACTGTTCCCCAATCGGAAACGTTGAAGAAAGTGCAGTAAGCAAATGTGACATTACGGGAGAATTGGCAAAATAATGTCTATGAATCAGTTTTGGATTAAATTGCAGCTTTCTGACTGTAATTCCTAAAGCTTTTGGACGATTTTGATATGATTTTTCTGCCGTCACTTGTGTCATAGTCTTAATCCTAAAAATTGATCAGATAATAAGCATAGTATGGGCAGCAATTTTTATGACAGATATGGCAGAAGCGCTTACTGGGTTTGCGAAAAGGCTCATTTTATATTTCCCTTTCTTCCAGCTCTCCTTTCCTTTGCTTCAAGCAGTGCTTCAAACTCATTTATGGAGAGAATTTCCTCAATTTATATCAGAGTTAATTTCCTTTACTTTTAGGAGATGATAATCCTCAGAATATATTCTGAGTTCGCAAGGGAGAGGTAAATATATAAAAACCCGCCGAAGCGGGTTTTTATAAATGTCTAATTAGATATTAAACATCCAAGTAATCCAGAATACCTTCAGCTGCTTCACGACCTTCCCAGATTGCAGTTACAACCAAGTCAGAACCACGAACCATATCACCACCGGCAAAAATTTTCGGATTAGATGTTTGAAAACGGTATTGTTGCTTTTCAGCTGCAACCACACGACCAGAACCATCTAAACCAATATTTTCGCCTGCAAACCAATCTGCTGGGCTTGCACGGAAACCGAAAGCTAAAAGCACAGCATCCGCAGGTAAAACTTCTTCTGAACCCGGAATCGGTTCTGGGCTACGACGACCGCGACTATCAGGCTCACCTAATTGTGTAGTGACCACTTTAACGCCAGTGACTTTGCCGTTTTCACCGACAATTTCAATTGGCTGACGGTTAAACATGAAGTCCACACCTTCTTCACGCGCATTTTTTACTTCACGACGTGAACCTGGCATATTTTCTTCATCACGGCGGTAAGCACATACCACAGATTCAGCACCTTGACGAATTGAAGTACGGTTACAGTCCATCGCCGTATCACCACCGCCCAGTACAATCACCTTTTTGCCTTCAACGCTGACATATTCAGAAGCGTCTTTTTCCCAGCCTTGGGTACGATTGACGTTAGCAATCAAGAAATCAAGCGCATCATGTACACCCTCAAGCTCTTCACCCGCGAAACCGCCTTTCATGTAAGTGTATGTTCCCATACCCATGAACACTGCATCGTAATCAGCAAGCAATTGCTCGATAGTAATATCTGTACCAATTTCAGTATTTAAACGGAACTCAACCCCCATACCCGCGAAAAT
>JBLZXS010000363.1:0-2097 GCA_050285325.1 Acinetobacter sp. | reverse complement strand
CATCTTAAAAAATTAAAGCTTCTCAAATTACTTTCATATTTTTTAATTAGATCTAGATAAAAGTTTGAATTTTCTTCCATGAAAACTCTATCCAAAACTCTCTTATCCATCCCTTTAATTTTAAACCGCTGTAGTCTTTTTCTTTAAGGCAGCCTGTTGAATCGGTATTGGCCTATTCTTAATATAAGTCTCTTTCCAAGGAGAAATTCCATAAAATGATCCATTCAATTGAGAATATAAGATCAGCTCTTTTCTAAAATAGCTAAAATAATGAGCATCGACCTTACCTGGATTTTTCCAAAATTTGGATAGAGCATATTGATTAGTCAGCTTTGGCAAATTATATAAAGCATCTCCTAATATTTTCACAGGAATATGATGAAATAGTGCCTGAATACCTGTCGTGCTATTGACGGTTACCAAGCCTAAACTTTGTTTTAGCAATGTAGGTAAATGAATATCACAAAAATAGTGAACCCTTCCTTCAATTTTGAATTGCTTAGCATAGCCATTAATTAATTTTCTATAATTTCGATACCCCCTATCCATTGGGTGATGTTTCAAAACTAAATGCATTGACTCATCTGCATGAAGACCAAAGTCTTTTAAAACCAATTCAATATACTTTTCTACACATTTCAAATCACTATGTGTCTTAATTTGAGAATCATTATGGACTTGTAATGCAAAAATAAAGTACTTTTTAGAATACCGCTGTAAGAAACGATTAAATTTATCTTTTTCAAATAATTTATTCTGAATTCTCCTAAAACCAGATAATATCCAATACCCTAATTCTTCTATGGGTGTAATATTACGATGATGCTGATAGTCAGGATATTGAAAAGAAAAGAAAACTCTGAAAATATAATATGTTATGGCATTGATTACCATTTTTGAATAACTATTTCTTACATCTTTGATATCATTGACTAAATCATTACATTTTTCTGAAATATCATTATTATAGTGATTTAAAAAATTGGAAAAAAAATTAACCCCGTCTTCCTCAAACGTAATGTAATTTGGACGAATATATCCCTCTTCAAAAACAAAAAAATTAATATTATTTTTTTTTGCGATTATTTTTGAAAAATTATGATACTTTCTACAATCCCCAAAACAAACGATAGAGTCAATATTATGCTCTATTAAAAACGTTTCTATCCATACTGAATAATCATCTAAACTTCCTTTATAATCAAAAACGTTTGTTTTAGATTTATAAAAAAAACGATCACCACCATTAAAGTTAATTTTATAACATTCAATATCATTACTATTTAGCCATGTCGAAAAACGACAAAAGAAATCCCCCATTGGCCCTTGTAAAAGTAAGACTTTATTAGATAGTAACAATTTATCAATATGTTTTGACACGAATGAATCTTACCTATTTTTTACGTTTCTACATTTAATGAATATATCTTTCCATGATTTCCAATATTTTTTCTCAGGAGTATTTATTTGCTGCTGAATATAAGAAATTACATGTTCAGGTGCCACCAAAGGAATATTCATGCTTTTGGTAGAAGGTAGATTATACACAGCATAATCCACCAAAGTGACATGTATCAAAGTTTCCAAATTTATTTTTTTGTTTCTTCGAGAGCAATTAAATTTATCATTGGTTAATCCCCATCCCGCATAAAAAGGTAACCCATAGCAATATACTTTAAGTCCTCTTAATAATGCTTCAAATCCACTTAACGAAGTAATAGTATGAACTTCATCACAAATTTCGAAACATTCTAAAATTGAGGAATCTAATTCTATTTGATTTACAAATTTTAAAACCAATTCTTCTTCAATTTTACCTGTCCTCAGTCCTGCATAAACATCAGGATGGGGTTTATAAATAATATAAGCATCCGTGTTATTTGCTCTAACTTCTTTTATCAACTCCAAATTGGTTTTTATGCTAACCCCGCCTAATTGAACCGACATATCATCTTCAACTTGACCAATTACCAGCAAAACTTTTTTATCCTTTTCGGGTCGAACAAGTTTATCAATACTTCCTACATTGTATTTTGAAATATTAAGTTCAACTAATGAATTACTTAGTTTTTGAGCACGTGTATATTGAGAAGCAGT
>JBLZXS010000362.1:0-4301 GCA_050285325.1 Acinetobacter sp. | reverse complement strand
TTGATCAGCGTGATTATGACCAACACCTTTATAAGGCAAGGCATCTGATCGAGAATTTCTTTGCCAAGCTTAAGCAGTATCGGGGTATTGCTACGCGCTATGATAAATTGGCTCAAAACTTCCTGTCAGCGATCTACCTTGCCTCAACCATAATCTGGCTTAATTGATGACACGCCCTAGGCTTAAATGTATGTTTTATATATTTTTTACATTTCTTGTTATGGTGTATCTATAGGAGTAGGCTGCGGTAAGCCCTGACGAATAAGACTTGAATACTCAGTACTGGAAAGATGGTCTAATTTGCTGACCCGTGGGTTGATGTAGGCAACCTCATACCACTGTTGCATGGTTAACTCATGTGAAATGGCATTCAAGTCATACAGATAGTTAGGTAAATAACCTGAAGCCAATAGGCGGTAATCAGTCGGTAAATGTCTTTTAGATACTGCTTGTACCATATCAAAAACCAGCGTAGTACAGTTACTGGTCAGGCTGTTATACCATTTGGGCTGGTTCTTTAACTCATTGGCTTTACGTAGATATTCCTCAAACAAGGCTCTACTTTCTGCTTTTGACATATTGATTGGAAAGAAATAGACATGTTCACCACGGACATTGCTGCGGGTATAAATCAGATCCTTTTCATCTGCTGCAATCAGGCTGAGTTCATATTTTCTAAAAAAACCGCCATAAGTCGAAAATTCTTCATCTTTTTGTTTGCGAATTTCAATCGAAAAGGTCAGTGGCTTGCTATTGGCAAAATCAAAGCTGACCAAAGTATGAGCAATGTGAGGTCCCATCCAGTAAGAGGTAATGATATTCACCCCGGTGATCTGGTTTAAATCAAAATTCCGAGATTCCCAACGTTGCTCATAACTGCCATCAGGATGCCAATTAAAATTACGTACATGATGTAATCTGACTTGGTTGCCCTCTCTTTCATAAGACAGGATTTGGGCCACTTCCGGATTCCAGTCACGGTCTTGTTTGGCTTCCAGGCCAAAATACCAAAATAGCCCCAGCAGAAAACCCAGAATATAAATTAAGACATCGATATGACGGTTAAATAAAGACTGGGTAATATAGATTCCGAGAATGCTTAAGGCAAAGACAATCCAAATGCCAATCATTATGCGGGTGACCAACCAACCAAAAGGTTCTTGAAACCACAACGCAAGACACAGCCAAATAGAGGACACAATAACGAAAAGGCTAAACATGGAATGGAGTAAAGCCATGCCTAGAGCAACGAAAAACTCCCTTTTTCCAATATTATGCATATTTGACTGTTATAGGTAATTATTGCCTTTATTTTCGGTAAGTTGCGAACTCAAAAGCAATCCCTGTTTTGTCGTCAATATGTTGTTCAGACGCGACCTTTTTAAATTCAGCTGGAATTTCTGGATAGTAGGCATCGCCTTGAACATCAAGTTCAACATGGGTCAGTTCCAGGCGGTCGGCAATGTCCATGGTCTGTTTAAAGATCTCACCGCCACCGATAATAAAGATCGCTTCCGGCTTTTCTGAGGCTTGCACATCAGCAACCGCTTGAGCTAAGGCATCTTCAATCGAGTAGGCAACTTTAGTCCCTTCAAATGACCAGCTGGTGTCACGGGTAATCACCCAATTGACACGTTTCGGCAAGGTGCGACCCATAGACTCTAAAGTTTTGCGACCCATGACTACAACACCGCCTTGGGTGATTTCTTTAAAGTGCTTAAGGTCAGCAGAAATGTGCCAAGGCAAGTCATTATTTTTACCAATGCAGCGCTGTTGATCCATGGCCACAACATGTACAACTTCTAAATTTTGGAAGGTCATAAAATTTCCCTGTATTTTTTATACTCAGATACGTTTCCCCCCCCCCTTTGAAAAAGGGGGAATTAAAGGGGGATTTTAGAAATTAAACCGCAACTGGCGCTTTAATCCCGGGATGTGACTCATAGCCAATAATTTCGATATCTTCAAATTTAAAATCAAAGATGTCTTTTACTTCAGGATTCAATTTTAATTGGCAAAGTTGCATTGGCTCACGACTGAGTTGCAATTTAGCCTGTTCAAAGTGGTTAGTATATAAATGGGTATCACCCCCAGTCCAGACAAAGTCACCTACACCTAAACCACACACTTGCGCAATCATATGCGTGAGCAGGGCATAGCTGGCGATGTTAAATGGCACACCCAAGAACACGTCCGCACTGCGTTGATATAATTGGCAAGACAATTTGCCGTTCTGTACAAAAAACTGGAACAGGGTATGGCAAGGCGGAAGCGCCACGGTTCCCGCTTCATTCGGGTTCCAGCCCGATACGATTAAACGGCGTGAGTTGGGATTGGTTTTAATTTCATTAACTAACCATTTAATTTGATCAAAACCATCTTGCTCATATAAACCATTTTCTTTTTTAGTTGCGCCAAAGTTACGCCACTGGTGACCATAGACTGGTCCCAATTCACCTTCAGGACGACCAAAATGTGCAGTTTGTTCTGCAGTGGACCATTCATCCCAAATCGAAACTTTATTGTCCTGCAAATATTTGACGTTGGTATCACCTTTTAAAAACCACAACAATTCAATCACGATAGAACGGAAATGAACTTTTTTGGTGGTGAGTAAAGGGAAACCTTTGGAAAGATCAAAGCGCATTTGATGACCAAATACAGAACGTGTCCCTGTACCGGTACGGTCGCTTTTGTCGCCACCGTTGTCGAGAATGTATTGTAAAAGGTCTAAATATTGACGCATGTTTCTCTCATTAGAATCTAGTTCATGTCTTTCTCACTGAAAGACATTAAAATTTGTTTGCTAACCGCACATATTAGCCTTTTTTTGCAGGTGTGGAAACCATGTCTTTTTAATGTTCCAGAAACTGGATTGGCTTGGAGTTTTTTTGTAATGAATTGAAAATTATTAATATTTATATGGGTAGTAAGTTTATTGACTCTACATAAATGTTTATGGTGTAAGTGTTCGATTAAAAATTACAGATAAGAAAAAAATCAATAAAATTTATGTGAGTCTGTATTGCAGCCTACAGTTTTGAGTGACTGCGAGAAGTAACCCTCGAAAGATGAAGTGATACCCATGGATCAGGAAATAGAGTATTTGCATGCAGAAATGGCATACGGCAGTATATTGATAAGGGCTATTGGTCGTTGTCTAAAATGCAATGCGACTATCCAGAACTATATGGATTGTAAAAGATGCTCAAATTGATGCTTTTTTAAACTTTAAGTTTCATTTTTAAGTTCCATTAAAGTTTGGATGATTTAAATAAAATCTTATAGCCATGAGAATTACAAATATAAAAATTAACAAAAAATAATCATTTAACTCAGTTTAACAGGATTTATTTATATTTAATTACATTTGTTGCATGAAAAATCACATTTTACACGGTACTATCTTTGCCGTCGAAATGAGTGAAAAGCCCGAATTGTAAGGGTTAGGAGTCGTTGTAAAGAATGGTTTATGATCATAATATAAACATGAGTGAGGCTTATGCTCCAGTCCAGACAAACATCGTAATTCGTTCCCAATCTGGTAAGAATTCTAATAAAAATACAGAATCCACGTCCGTTAAATCAGCTTCAAAAAATAATATATTGACCACTAATGGCCAACGAATAGATATTAATAAATTCACCAATTTCTTGCAGGGTATCAGCTCATATAGCAGTTCACAAAAGTGTGCCAAAAGTATTCGGCTTGCTTTAGAGTCGGCAGGCGCACGCTTTCAAAGTCATCCCGTTGCTGCGGCAGACTGGGGTAATACTTTAATGAAAATTGGCTATCGACAAATTAATCCTAAATTCGATGCTCCTAAAGAAGGCGATATTTATATTATTGATCGAACCGGTAAACATGTGTATGGACATATTGCAGGGTTTAACGGCACGCAATGGGTCTCTGACTTTAAGCAAAAAAGTTATGACGTTTATAATGAAAAAGGTCTGACCTATAAATATTATCGTCCGAGTTTTTAAGTTTTCTTTGAAAACTGCTTAAATAAAAAAGCCTCTGTTGAGGCTTTTTTATTGCTTAGCTTAAGGCAGCTGTTTGATTGGACTGCCACCTAAGGCTTGCATCAAGGTTACATAGGCATTGTATTGACTCTGCTTGGTTTGAATTAATGACAAACGGGCATTGCGTGTGGTTTCTTGGGCATCGAGCAGATTTTTCAGCGCGATGGCACCGTTGCGGTAACGCACTTCAGTTAAACGCTCGGTTTTCTCGGCAAGTTGTACATTCCGTTCCTGCAAAGCCACCTGTTTGTTTAATTCGGTACGGGCAGATAGCG
>JBLZXS010000361.1:0-5554 GCA_050285325.1 Acinetobacter sp. | reverse complement strand
ACCACCACAACTTCACCTTGGCGAATTTGCGTGCTGCAATCTGTGAGTACCTGAAATTTATCGTACCATTTACTCACGTTCTGAATGTCGATCATCACTTTGTTATCATTCATACGCGTAACCTTCTTTGTAATTTTTTAACCGCATACGTGGCCAAAAGACTAATGGTGAAATACACCAGCCCTGCAAATAAAATATACTGAGTCAGCAGCGACATCAGGTCACCACGGACATAGTTGGTTCTGAAAAAGTCCAGTAAACCGATGGCATACACCATGGTTGAATCCTGAAATAAAATAATGGTTTGTTGCAGGAGCAAGGGCGTCATTTTACGAAAGGCTTGCGGCAAGATAATGAGACGCATCGATTGCCCATAACTCATGCCTAAAGCCGAAGCTGCTGCCGATTGTCCGCGCGGAATCGACTGAATACCGGCACGCACAATTTCAGAAAAGTAAGCTGCTTCAAATAGCATAAAGGCAACAATACTGGAGACCAAGGCGGTATCAATGGTCAGGTAATTTCCCGTGACTGCGGTATAAATAAAAGGTACTGCAAAGTAGAACCACATCAACACCAACAGCAAGGGAATGGAGCGAAACAGGTTCACATAACCTTGTGCAATCCAGTTCAACACTTTAATGGAAGATAAACGCATTAAAGCCAAAATAGTGCCAATTAAAATTCCGCCCACGGTTGCAATACAGACCACTTTTAAAGTGATACTAAAGCCATGCCATAAGGCAGGACCAGAGAGTTGCAAGTCATTTAAAAATGCAGAGAGCCATTCCATCATTTACCTCCTGCAATTAAACCGGGCACATGTAAGCGTCTTTCCAGCAAGGTCATTGCCGAGATTAAACAGACATTAATCACAATGAAAATCACGGTCACAATGGTATAAATCTCGATGGTATTTTGCGTGTATTCACTGATGGTTTTCATCTGGGAAATAATTTCTGCAACTCCCACCAGTGAAGCAACCGAGGTATTTTTTACACAGTTGGTCAGCTCTGAACTGAGCGGTGGCAAAATGGTCCGAAAGGACTGCGGTAAAATAACGTAGCGATAGAGCTGGGCCGTACTAAAACCCATGGCATAACCGGCATTCACCTGTCCGACCGGCAAGGCTTCAATCCCGGTACGCACCTGTTCACACACCCGTGCAGCGGTAAATAAACCCAAACCGACACTGGCTGAAATTAGTGCTGTGGTATTGGCACCTAGGTCATTGATCCACCAGTCTCGAATAGCTGATGGCAAAAAGTTGGGAACCACATAAAACCAGATAAATAATTGAATCAGTAACGGTACATTTCGGAAAATAGTGACATAGCCTGTACCAATCGCGCGTGCAGTCTTATTCGGCAAGGTTCGCATGATGCCCAGAATACTGCCCAAAACCATGGCAATGCTCCACGCGACAAGGGCAATCACCAACAACCAGCCCAGACCTACTAACACCCATTGCAAATAGGTACTATCACCGACCCCTGTGGATTGCCACAAAACACTCCAATTCCAACTATAATTCATAGTGACTCCACCGAAGAATCAGGTAAAAATCCATGTTTACCTGATCTTGAACGTATGTTGTTTTAAAGTTTATTGATCGCGATCGTGCGGTGTAGCAATTAACGCTTTAAGCTGATCTGACATTTTGAAGTTTAGATTAATATTTTTTGGTGGAATCGGCTGCTGGAACCATTTTTCGTACATTTTGTTGATTTCACCGGAACTATACGTGGCTTTAATCGCATCATCGACCACTTGTTTAAAGCCCGTGTCGCCTTTACGCAGCATACAGCCATAAATTTCGTGAATTGGTGCTTTACCGACAATTTCCCACTTATTTGGATCAGCGGCTTTAGATTTTTCACCTGCCAGCAAGATGTCATCCATCATAAAGGCTGCAGCACGTCCATTTTGTAGCATCAAGAATGATTCTGCATGGTCTTTGGCAGAAATAATTTCACCAATCCCGAGTTCCTGCTGATGCTGACGGATATAACGTTCAGATGTTGTTCCGGCTGTCGTAACCAGTTTTTTGCCTTTCAGGTCGGTAAAGTCTTTCACCCCAGAATTTTTGGCGGTAAGCAGACGAGAACCGACTTCAAAGAAACCCACAGAGAAATCGACTTGTTGCTGACGTTCCTTGTTGTTGGTGGTTGAACCACATTCTAAATCGACCGTGCCATTTGAAACCAGCGGAATACGGTTTTGACTGGTCACCAGGTTATAGCGAATTTTTAAGTCCGGCATATTCAGTTTTTGTTTAACAGCATCGACCACTTTTAATTGCAGGTCATGCGCATAACCGACCGGTTGATTTGGATTGTCTGCAATATAAGAGAAAGGAATAGAAGAATCGCGATAGCCCAGCACAATGGTGCCAGATTTTTTGATTTTATCGAGGGTACCTGAAGTGGCAGCATCGGTACTGGTTCCAGCTGCCTTTTCCCCCGATGTTGGAGCTTTATTATCACTACAAGCACTTAGACCAAGCATGAGCGCGCTTGCACAAAGTAGGGATGTTACGCTGCGTTTATGTGTCATCTATAAAACTCCTTTTTTATTTCATTATCATCAAGTGCTGAATTGTGGGTGGAACGCCACCGGTTTATATGCAAAAGATGTTTTCTTTTATGTATATACATACATCAGATTTCATCTTAAGCGAGTTTTGAACAATTGCTCAAGCAAAATTTTGGCAGAATTTGTTAATGATAAATATTGAGGAAATAACCAGTTTTTAGGACAAAAGCCGGACAGTAAGCGACTTTAACTACAGCAGAAAACATGCCAGATTGAGTCTGTTTTTCAAACTCACGACTAAAGTTTAAGAGGATTTTATTTGAACAAAAGATGAAAGTGTTTAGTTTTTATACCATTTTATCTTAGCATCTGCTCATTCATGGCTTTGGCCCAGCGGCAGCATTTGCAACGAGAACACTGCTGATCCGGTTTAGAAATATGGTCGACATAGCCGCAGTACATACAGGCATAATAGATCTCCGATTCTACCTGCGTGACTTCCTTATATTTTTTAGGGAAAAGGGGGAGACCGTAACGAATTTCATCGGGCTTAAACAACAAAATACTAAATTTACCGTCGGTTTCGAGTAAGCCGGCACGTACCTGACCTAAATGTTCGATGCCTTGCTGACGCATTTCCGCAAAGAATTCATCATGTGACATTTTGCCGCGTTTAATTTTGTCTAGTACCAGCATGCCGTCTTCCACAATATACAGCGACTTTCCTTCAATTAAGTCTTCAAAAGGCTGGTATTTCATCATCAGCCAGGTGGTCAGGCGGTAAAGTATGATCACAATACTCATGATCAGCAGGGCTTGAATTAGAGGCAGGTCCTCGGTGAACATCGGGTCACCGGCAATGGAACCGAGTGATAAAATAATGGCCAGCTCAAAAATGGACAGTTGCCGAATACCGCGTTTCCCGGTTAGGCGCAAAAAGATCATGATCATGCTAAACATAAGCACCACACGTATGGTGATCTCTGCGGCAAATGTCCATGTAGTGTCATGAATAAAGATACTGGCCCAATCCATGTATGTTGTTCCTTCCTGTTATTGGTTCATCATTCTTTTTATACTATGCCCGAGTAGAGCAGGGTGTATGTTTATAATTCGGTAAAGAACTGCCAGTATTTTAGTAACTTACTGAACTTAAAATAACCAGTATTAAAAAATAAAAAATGAATCATCCCATAATTAAATGGGCCCTTTTAACTCTTGCCTCGCTTTAGATTACTTGCTGTTATCTGTCATTGGGTCAGGAATATTGCTATAGTTTTTCTTTTGCTTTTTTCTTCCCTATGTCTTTCAATTTAAAAACCACGGTTCAGCCAGATGCAGAGCTTTCTCCACAACAAAAAAAGCTGAATCGTCTGATTGAAAAAATTGAACAGCAAAAAATACATCTGGCAGCTTGGGAAAAAGCTCAAAATGACATTCAGCAATATGCACGTCAAACCCTTGTGCCTGTTTATAACGAATTACACATTGTATTGTTTCAGCAGCTTGAGCAATTGTGGAAACACTTACATGGTAGCGATTTTTCAAAAGCGGAAGTCATGCAGCTTGATGAAAAAATCCAGCACCTTGCAGCGCACTTAAAAGACTCAAAAGCCTTGTCCGAGCCACAAGCCAATACCGTCGAAGAAATTGATACCTTTTATCAGCAATATTCAGAATATACACAAGCCAAGAAATCTAAGAAAAAGCCTTTCGTTGAAACAGATTCTATGTTTGAAAACGCTGAATCAGATGAAATCGAAACAGCATTTGATAGCTTCGATGATTGGGACAGCACCAAGCACGAACAACAACGAGAACAAGCCAAGCAGAAAAAGCAGCAGGAGAAACGCGAGCAAGCAGCGAAAATGGCAGAGCAATCGCTTAAAACGGTTTATTTGAAAATTGCTGCCATCATTCATCCTGACCGTGAACAAGACGAAAGCAAGAAACTTGAAAAAACGGAAATGCTGCAGCATGCCAATGCCGCTTACGAGAAGCAGGATTTATTTTATTTACTGAAACTACAAATACAGATTGAGCAAAGCCGAGGTGCTTCACAAAAGGGTCTAAGCGCGGAGCAAGTGAAGTTCTATAAATTGGCTTTAGATGCACAAAGTCAAAAACTTGATGATGAAATAAATGAAATTATTGATTCACTGGTTTGGTCAGAGAATGCCAAAATTGCAGTGAAAAAGTCCAAAGGTAAACTGCAAATTAATGACCTGTATAAGCAAATTGATGCAGATACTTCGTCTTTAAAGCAGCAGGTAAAATGGGAAAAAGAACGGCTTAAATATATGAGTCGGGTAAAAGGGTTGGAGATGTTGTTGGAGAATGGGGCGATTTAATGCTTTTCTTCATTAAAAGCACCTCTCCCTTGCGCACTCAGAATATATTTTGAGGATTCTCATTACTTGCGCTTCATTTTAAAGCAGTGCTTTAATACTTGTTTAGAAAATTAAAGTTCATTTCGTATCGAAAGGTTATTTAAAGTTAAAAACAAAGCTCCTTCTTCTATTGGGAGAAAGCCGGATAAAGGTACTCTTATTCTAATTTTTATTAGCTATACCAAATGGAATATGAACAGAAGCTATACTGTCAGCAGTCTTTTCAACATGAGTTACTTGGTCATCAAAGAAAATATGAGGCTTTAATATTTCTAAGACTTTACGTTTCTCAATACCACCTAAGAAAAAGGCTTCATTTATTGTATCGATTCCCCATGCACGCAAACTCATGATAACCCTTTTATGTGCAGGGGCGTTGCGTGCAGTCACAATTGAAATTCTTAAACGACTTTCATAAGTAGGATTATCTTCTAGATATTTTAATTCAACTTTTTGTAGAGCGGAAAGTTGTAGAAGTAATTTGTGTAAAGGACCTGTATTTACTGGTTTGTTAGCTAAATTTGATTCATTTTCAATAAAAGCAGGTAAGCCATTTTCTTTATATACTTGTTCCGATGCATCATCTGCAATAACTCCGTCAAAGTCAAAAGCTATTCGTAATTCTTCAT
>JBLZXS010000360.1:0-3013 GCA_050285325.1 Acinetobacter sp. | reverse complement strand
GATATTGCATCATTTTCAGATGCTGACTTTGAAGATATGTATGGAGAAATGCTTTTATTAAAGAAAGAAGCGACTCGAGCGACTATACAAAAACGTCTACAGGAATTTCATAATAAACAAACATTATTCTTTAATGCTCCGGCTGTCGAGCTGGATAATTTAATCCAGGTGAAAATTTGCAAAACCGCACTGATCTCACCCCATCTTTTTCACGGCATGTTACAGCGGCTCGAAACTAATCAAGGTATTTCAGTTCAGGATAAAAATATGTTTAAACTTATTTTTATCCTGGGTTTCAGAGCCGGACTACGGATTAATGAAACATTAAATATTTTTGCCCGTGATCTGTTTATTACTGAAGATGCTGTGATGTTAACTATCCGAAATAATCGCAGTAAAAATCAAAAAAGTTATTCAGCTTACCGTAAGATTCCTCTTCATCATCTGCTTAAAGCAGACGAATTACACGCATTCAAAACGTATAGTGAGAACAGACAACGAGTTCTAAAAGCACAAGGAAAATCACTTGCACAACCGCTGTTTCTAAAACAGTCCTTAAAAGAAACTCATGAAAATGAAGTAAATTCTCTATTAAAGCAGTTAATCCAGTCATTTTTCGGTGAGCACAATTTTACTTATCACAGCCTGCGTCATTCAGCATTTAATCATCTTTATCTGATTTTAAAACACTCACCGCTTGCTGATGCATTTACAGACTATACGCCAAATGAGCAACTCCGCATCCGTTCTGCCTTGCTACGGATCAGAAATACTCAACAGACCTGGTATGCTCTTTCACATTTTGCAGGGCATCTGACACCTGAAACAACCTGTTCTAGCTATCTGCATTTAATGCATCTGGCAATCAGTTATCAGCTCAATCAAATACAAAGCCCACTTCCTAAAGAAGCCTATTTAAATATTCTAAAACATGATGATGCTGTTAAATATCCTGTTCAACAACGTGCAATCAGGCCATTCTTATTTGATCAACTTACTAAAGATCGTTACAAGCAACATGATCATCAATATCAACCAGAGCACCAGCGTTCCACTGATCCACTGGTACTGGGAGCACATGATTCCGAAATGAATTTTGAACTATTGCATCACATTCTTGTAGTTGAAAAAGAAGAGAATCTTCTATTACCTGAAGCTATTCCTTTGCAAGTAGCAAAAAAATTACGTGCTAGAGCCCTGCATTTGAAAACTTCCTGTCTAAACCAAAAAAAATCTTCCCGCCTATTTACTACAGACTTTTTAAGAAAATCTCCTGATGCACTGGTCACCATGTTGCCCACCAATCAGGAAGAAAAACAGATCATTCATAAGGTTCAGGAACGCTTCACAACAGTACATCATCAATATGAAAAACAGCTCAATACTATCTATTCAATTTATCTTGAAAAAGTTCAGCCCAATTCAGCCCAGTTCATTTTTGAACTAAATGAAAAACGTCAACTGAAAAAGTTTCTGTCTTTTATCAGTAAACTGTTTCCAACAGAATATCTTCACCTCGAGCTTTCTAAACAGAGCAAGGAACAGCTCAAGAATACATTGCAGGGTTTGAAATTAGGTTCAAAAAACTTCAGCCTGAATGAAAATGAAAGGCGAATTAAGTTCTGCTTCAAAAGTAAGGATGCAAAAGCACTTGGGGTATTCAAGTTACTGATGTATCTAATGATCGTTTCTCATCTTTAAGCTGTGTGTAATAAAAATTTGAATTCTGAGAAACGATAATCAAATCGTATAAACTCTATGTATCAGCAGCGTCTGAAACAGAGATCAGTCATGCATAAAACATCAGAAAAAATTGCAAAACAAAAAAAGGTATTAGCTAAAGCTGTTTTATCATCTGCAAAACAACTTGGTTTGACACAGGATCAGCTCACTATCGTTCTCAATTTAGATTCAGTGAAAACTTTAAATTCGCTTGAATTAGATCCTGATTCAAGTCAGGGAGAACTTGCAATTATTTTAATTCGTATTGCGATATCACTAGATGCTTTAACAGGTGGAGAGGCTAAATGGATGCAGCATTTTATGAAGTCATCAAATAAGCTAACCAAAGGCATTCCGATAAAACAGATTCAGACTACTCAGGGATTAGCTACTGTATTAAACGTAGTCGAAGGACTTCGGCTTCAGGGTAAATATTAAGAAATACAAAGCTTCATTACACAGAAAATTAAAAGTCATAATTTTGTCTAATAATTCAAACTCAAGGTATAAGAAGTTCCTCTTCTCAAGAGGTATACAACTGCATAATTCTGTAAATTACTTGAGAACTGCCATACATATATGGATTCTATCAACATATTTTAAGGCAAAATCAAATCTTATATATTCAATAAATATTCAAGAACCATTATAAAAAGTTTGCTATATAGCGAGCATTCACTATAAATAGTTAAAAGTTTGCTATATGGCTAACAAATTTCGGGAGCAAAAAATGGCTACACGAGGTGAAATAGGTAAAGAAATACGTTTGGCAAGAAAAGGGTTAGGCTATACACAGAAAAGTCTTGCAGAAAAAACTAAAGTCAATAAAACAACAATTTCAGAGATGGAAAATGGCCGTTTTACAGGTTCATTTGACATATTTGAACGTGTACTAGATAGTGTTGGTTTACAATTTGAAGTGAATAAAAAAAAGTATAAATTGCCACAGTGGAATGAAATTGAAGCAATATTTTCAGAATATGATGAATAAATTGTGAATCGGTACTGAATAAGGTATCAGGAAAGGCAAAGCGCTGCCCATCGACCTCGTTGCTCCAGACCACTTGTGCCAGATATTCCAGATTGACCTGCGGTTCTTGGCGGCACCACGCGAAACTGATTGAGCTGAAAGCAAGTTGTTAGATTCTATTAGATTTTAAATGTCTAATCAGACTTCTTTAATCTAATAGGATCTAATCAGGCCAATAAAGCACCTCATTGTTTATTTTAGTCCTTGTGACTGTATTACTTTCAATCTACGCATAATTCAGAAACTGAAAAGTGTATAACA
>JBLZXS010000359.1:0-2542 GCA_050285325.1 Acinetobacter sp. | reverse complement strand
TGAAGTTGAACGTAAGAAACTTGGTTTACGTAAAGCTCGTAAACGTCCTCAATTCTCTAAACGTTAATTCGTTTACGGATTTGGACAAAAAGCCTTGGTTTATCCAAGGCTTTTTTATGCTCTATACATTTATAATCAATATTTAACTTTCTATTGTTCATGCACATCCTTACCCCATACCCCCTCATGAAACCAAAAAGACTTGCTGAGATAATAATTCGCAACACCAATTAAAATAAACAGCATCATTAAACCCAATTTAATTATCATATTTTTTTACTCCAGTCATTTTTCTTATAATCTATCGTGTCTAGAGTCGATTCGTCATTTATGCTTCGTGCTTTTTAGGTTGATTTTTAGTATCCTATTCTATTCATTTTTGCTTTGTTTGGGATTATGTCCGTCGAAACCGCACCTGTTCAAGGAATTACACTCTATAGCCATGCAGATGACTTTCGTTCACATTGGATTCGTTATGTTCTTGCCGAGAAGCAAATTAAATATCATCTTATTATTGTGGATGAAGATGATGAAGATCTCGCCAGCCTAAATCCCTACAATCAAGTACCCATGCTGATTGAAAATGAACTCAAGCTGTTCAATAGCAGTATTATTTCCGAATATCTAGATGACCGCTATCGTCAAAACAAGTTGTATGCTGATGCTCCTATGCCACGCTCAGAACAACGTCAATACATTTGGCGATTCGAACAAGATTGGCTAAAACTCGCCGATATTATGTTGCGTCATGCTGACAGTTTAAATGAACAAGATAAAAGCAAAGCCCAAAAACAATTGCGCGACATACTCATTTCCCTGACACCGTTATTTCAGCATTTCCCCTATTTCATGTCAGAAAATTTTACAATTTTAGATTGCATGTTAGCGCCAATCTTCTTACGGTTACACTCGATGGGGATTGATCTCCCTAAACAACATTGCCGTCCCATTTTATTATATTGCCAACGTATATTTAATCGTCCTGCCTTTAGCAAATCTATGACCATGCAGGAAAAAAATAAATATCGTGAAATTTTAGTGAATCAATAGAGTATCTCTCAATGTCTGAACAGGAATTAAACCTCGCTCCCACCCGACCATATCTTGCTCGTGCAATTTATGAATGGATTTGTGACAACAACCTTACTCCACATTTACTGGTTGATGCCACACAACCCAATACCCTTGTTCCCGAACAATTTATTCAGGATGGACAAATTGTTCTAAATATTGCACCTCATGCCGTGCATAAATTAAATATGAGTAATGAGGCAATTACCTTCTCTGCTCGCTTTGGCGGAGTATCACGTGATATATATGTACCCTTAAATGCATTAATGGGTCTTTATGCACGGGAAAATGGTCAAGGCTTATTCTTTGATCCAAATGAATATGATGATATCCAAATCCCTGAAGATACTTTAAAATCTACCCAGCCTTCAGAAGAAACTGAACAACCCAAGAAAAAACCGAGCCTACGGTTATTAGACTAAAATAATATGGAGTAAATTAATGGCTTTTGATTTAGTACAATATTTTGCTGAGCAGATTAATAATCAAAAGCCTCAGCTTCTTGGACAATACTCTAGAGAAGAGAGAAAAGAGTATTTATCAGAGATAAATGCACTTGTCTTGGGTAAACTGATTACACTTTGGCGCTCAGATGACAAAAAAGTTTATCAAGAAATTTCTTCACCTGACGAACTCTTTATTCAAGAGGTTGCACGCCACCTAACCACTTCTTCAAAAAATCAATCTACCCTGCCTAAAAATGAATTAGAGCCAACAGTTACCGAGATCTTAAGGTTACAACTGGCTGAGCTTAAACAGCTTAATGATATTGGGAATCTCAAAGTCCGAGGATTGCGTGAATTGCTTTTAGGACAAATTGAACACCTGTCAGGGCAAGCTTCCGATTGGGTTTGGCTAACAAACGACCTGTTAGAACTAAAAGGCTCTAAACCGACTGTGCAAGAAGAGATATCATTAGACGCAACGATGAAGGAGTTTAATCAAATGGTTAGTCAACAACATACCCATGCTAATGAAGATCAACACCATGCCACAGCAGCGGTAAATACTGCTATTCCAGTATGGTCAAAAATTTTCGAACCAATAGTGGCCATTATTATTCTTTGGGTTCTATATTCTGCAGCAACTCAAATGTTTAATTAAAGTTATTATTTAAAATTAAAATCGCCTATATGGCGATTTTTTTTATAATCAACTCATTAACCATAGAGGTATAAATTACACCAATATAATTAAAATCCATTATAGATATTTTCTTACTATAATAAGCGTATGCATAAGTTTATCCTTAAAATCCATGGTTGCTTTCATTTAAAGTCATGTCTTTTTATGCTTATTAATTTATTTTTAAATCCAACATATGATTGTTGGCTTACTATAAATACGCATATTTATCAGATGAAATTTATGTGTAAGTATTAACGCTTAATCACTTTCAACTTAGAAACATCTTAGTAAACATATTATCTCATTCATTCAGCATTAAAAATTTGCTCAAGAAACCTAAATC
>JBLZXS010000358.1:0-2063 GCA_050285325.1 Acinetobacter sp. | reverse complement strand
GAGATAAACATGCTGATTCTGACTCGACGTGTCGGAGAAACATTAATGATTGGGGGCCAAGTCAGTGTAACTGTGCTTGGTGTTAAAGGAAATCAGGTTCGTATTGGCGTGAATGCTCCAAAAGAAGTATCTGTTCATCGTGAAGAAATTTACCAACGTATTCAACATGAACGCGCTATGCACGAACATCTTCAACATCTCGATCAAGATTATCAACCCTCTTTTGAGGAAGATAATTTCCCACAAAATACTCAGAATGACTTTAATCGTTAAGATCTCAAGTTTTTCGAAAATAAAGCGGCTCTCTAGCCGCTTTAAATTTGTCTGGCGATTAGTTTTGTTCAAGTAAAGCCAAAGCTTTTTTAACCGGTGCGTAACTGCGACGATGTTGAGCAATTACCCCATGTTCGGAAATGGCTTCAAAATGTGCTTTAGTGGGATAACCCTTGTGTTTCGCAAAGCCGAATTGTGGATATAGCAAATCAAGCTCGGCCATTTGATGGTCACGTGTTACTTTTGCCAAAATACTGGCAGCCGAAATTTCTGCATGCAGTGCATCCCCACCCACCACGGCATCACAGCTCATGGCTAAGCCCTGAGGGACTTTATTACCATCTACCAGCACATGTTCAGGTTGTATGTGTAGTGCCTCTACAGCGCGGCGCATAGCCAACAAGGATGCTTGAAGAATATTGATCTCGTCAATTTCTTCATGACTGGCTTCAGCAATAGCCCAAGCCAATGCTTTTTCCTGTATTTCGATAAATAATTTTTCACGTTTTTTTTCAGTGAGTTTTTTAGAATCATTTAATCCCACAATCGGATTATTCGGATCCAATATAACTGCAGCTGCAACCACTGAACCTACCAGTGGCCCACGCCCTGCTTCATCTGCACCAGCGATTTTCATAACTTGTTTACCTACAAAAAAAAGAGGCTGAACAAGTCAGCCTATTTATTACTTTATTGACAATTATTGTACTGCTTCAGCGACACAGGCGTTAATTGTTTTAGTGACTGCATTTGAAACAATGGTATTGCGTGCTGCCGGATCAATTGCGGCTGTTGCCAAATCTACAGCTGTTACGCTTTGTGGCGCTTTTTCACTGACACAACCACAAATTTCGGACTGAATATTTTGTTTTTGCGTTGCCGTCATCAATTTAGTCGCTGTTTGCCAGGCTGCAATATTATTCAACTCAGTGGTGCATTTTGCATTAATTGCAATTTTAATGGCTGCGCTCCCCAATTGCTGAGTAGCTGATTGCGTACCTGTTGCACCCGTTGTACCTGTGGTGGTGCCAGTAGTAGATACACAAGCAGTTAGAACCAAGGTTAAAGGAGCAAGTACAGCAATTAATTTTTTCACAGTTAAATCCTTTGTTATAAAATCTGTCGGGCATATTCTGCCGAAACTTTTCCCTAGAAGAAATCTATATTTCAAATGAATTTTCCATGCGAGCATTGTCTGTCTAAAAAGCATACAGCTTTCAGCGTTGCAAGAATTATACGCATCGTTCCATATTCAACGTTTTTTTAAATACGCTGTTTGATTAGCATGCTTAGACTTATAAATTACATGTTGGTCTAACATGACAAGCACTTCACAATACTATACCCGTACAGCTCAAATGCTTCATTGGCTGATGGCGGTTATTTTCATTGCCGCATGGTTCATTGGTTTTTATAGCGGAAATTTTTTAAGTTATGACGTTGATGGCAGCTTTAAAGGCCAAGTCATCACCTTACATAAAAATATCGCGACAACGATTATATTTCTGGTCTTGATTCGTCTGTTTTGGCGCTATACCCACCCCGTTCCACAACTGCCAGACACGATGTCGCCATCAATGAAGGTCTTGGCACATCTTGGGCATTTGGCTTTATATTTAATGTTGCTCGCCTTGCCCATTACCGGCTGTTTATTTAGCTGGAGCGCTGGGCATCCTGCACCCGTATTGTATTTATTTGAAATTCCACGTCTGGTTCAGGACAACCCTGAACTTTTAGCCATTGTTAAACCTGTACATATTTATTTGTCATGGTTTGCTGGTTTTCTGGTG
>JBLZXS010000357.1:0-2377 GCA_050285325.1 Acinetobacter sp. | reverse complement strand
TCAATCGCCTGCTGCGCAATCTCCGCATCTTCAAATGACTTCACCCCAGAAACACCCATCGCTCCGACCAACTGCCCTTCATACATAATCGGCTCGCCACCTTCCAACATTCCTGAAAATGATTCCATGGTCAGAAAACCCATTTGACCGCCTTTGATAATATCTTCAAACAACTTTGAAGGACGACGGCTCATTGCCGAGCATTTGGCTTTTTCAATTGCCAAATTTGCAGTCATCGGCGCTACGCTATCCATACGCTTCATCGCCAATAGACAACCTGTCTCATCAACCACGGCAATACTGACATTGAAATTATTCTGAATAGCATAATGATGAGCTTGATCTAATAAAAATTCCGCATCACTCAGCGTCAAATAATGTTTGGTTTGCATCTAACTATTTCCCTTAATCAAAGTCCGTATAAAAAAGCCCGAACAAATTCGGGCTTAATACTGTATAAAACTAAAAAACTTAAGCTTTCATTTCGGCAAAAGTCTCTTTTGCTGCTTGAATGGTGTAGGCAATATCGTCATCAGAATGCGCAGCTGAAATAAAGCCGGCTTCAAAAGCAGATGGTGCAAGGTTTACACCACGATTTAACATACCGTGGAAGAACTTACGGAAGGCATCAACATCACATTTCAACATTGAATCGAAACTGGTAATGTCTTCTTGATCTGTAAAGTACAAACCGAACATACCACCCACTTGTTGCGTTTTAAACGGAACACCCGCTTCTTGCGCAGCTGCTTCTAAGCCTGAAAGTAACTTAGCAAGTTGCTCTGACAATTTCTCATAGAAACCTTCAGCACGTAAATGCTTAAACATTTCAATACCAGCACGCATCGCCAACGGATTACCTGACAATGTACCTGCTTGATAAACTTTACCCAGTGGCGCGATGCATTCCATCACTTCACGTTTACCACCAAAAGCACCTACAGGTAAGCCTGCACCAATGATTTTACCTAAAGTGGTTAAATCAGGAGTTACACCATAATGTGCTTGCGCACCGCCCAACCCGACACGGAAACCGGTCATCACTTCATCAATAATAAAGACTGAACCGTGTTCGTCACATACATCACGAATCGCTTGCAGGAAACCCTCAATTGGTTTCACCAAGTTCATGTTGCCTGCTACAGGCTCAACAATCACCCCAGCAATTTCATGACCAAATTTCGCAAAGCATTCTTTTAAAGTCGCGATGTCATTGTATGGAAGCGTGAGCGTATGCTTGGCAAAATCAGCAGGCACACCCGCAGAAGTCGCCTCACCTTCACCACTGGTCAACATACCTGAACCTGCTTTAACTAAAAGCGAGTCTGAGTGACCGTGGTAACAGCCTTCGAATTTTACTATCTTGTCACGACCGGTATAACCACGCGCTAAACGAATAGCTGTCATGGTCGCTTCTGTACCCGAATTGGTCATACGAACCAGTTCAATGGATGGCATGATTTCGCAAATAATGTCTGCCAAAGTCGTTTCATGCACCGTTGGTGCACCAAAGCTTAAACCATCTACGGCAGCCTCTTGAACGGCTTTAATAATGGCTGGATGCGCATGTCCTAAAATCATCGGTCCCCATGAACCCACATAATCGACATAGCGTTTACCATCGACATCATATAAATAAGCGCCTTTGGCTTTTTCAATAAATACAGGCGTACCACCCACCCCATTAAACGCACGTACCGGTGAATTCACCCCACCCGGAATATGTTTGCTTGCTTGTTTAAACAATTGTTCTTGCTTTGGAGATAGGCTCATGAATTTACTCAACTCAAAATTAAATCAATCTAAATCTATTTTATTAAAGGTGGTCTTGAAAAAGCGCAGACCATTCATCAAGACGCTCAGGAATAGCATTCATTGGACGACCTAATATATCACTAATCACTGCACAATAATCTGCACCAGATTCAACCACGATCTTTGAATTTTCAACGGTTAAACCACCAATGGCACAAATAGGTACATTCAATTGTGTTTTGGCCTGTTTCAAGGTTTCCAGACCAATGTTTCCGGCTTCAGGCTTACTCTCAGTCGCATAAATTGCACCAAATGCCACATAATTTGCGCCTTCAGCAATCGCCTGTTCAGCCAGCTCAAGTGAGTTATTACAACTACGCCCGATTAATACGTTATTTGGCAAGCAAGCCACAGCCTCAACAATTGAACCATCATCCTGACCAAGATGAACCCCAACACCGTATTTAGCCGCCATTTCAAGATCATCATTAATTACGAAAGGCACACCGTATTCAGCACACATGGCTTTCATATACTCAACTTCGTAAATCTGATCTTCCTTAGCGACCTTTTTACGACGGTATTGCAGTACTGCAACACCCCCATTCGCCATTGCCCCTTC
>JBLZXS010000356.1:0-22367 GCA_050285325.1 Acinetobacter sp. | reverse complement strand
GGCGCAGCGGACGGGACTCGAACCCGCGACCCTCGGCGTGACAGGCCGATATTCTAACCAACTGAACTACCGCTGCACTTAAAACATTTAACGTAAAGGCTTGGTGGGCGCTGACGGGATCGAACCGCCGACATTCTGCTTGTAAGGCAGACGCTCTACCAACTGAGCTAAGCGCCCTTTACGACTTCATCGTTTGTGTGGTGCATTATAGAGAATCTATGCAGCCTGTCAAACGCTTTTCTGCCTGTTTTTGGTATTTTACGTTTGAGTGATTAAAAAATAGGTGAATCGCTATAAAAACAAACAATTTCTGCAATTTATTTAGAATTTTTTGCAAAAACTTATAAATTCATGCTGTAATTTTGACTCAAAATTTCTCAGGTTTTTTGAACAACTGGGAAATAATGCGATTTTTTAACTAAAATCTATACAACAATATCTTCGCTATTCATTTCTTTCGAGATGCTTCTATTAGTGTGTGCTTGTTTTACATCCAGTTGAATTTAAATTATGTTCAGAAATGTAGACCAGGGCTTGCTCAGGAATAAGATCAAATAGTTCTATGACATCTTGATTACGCATACGAATACAGCCATGTGACATTGGAACACCCATCGGTTCAGTATCCGGCGTACCATGTATATAGATATAACGTTTAAATGTGTCGCAGCCCTCCCCCTGATTAAAGTTCTCTTCCAAACCGCTTAACCAGAGAATACGGGATAAAATCCAGTCCCGTTCAGGAAACTGTGCCGCTAATGCTTCATCATAGACTTCGCCAGTTTCCTGTCTTGCTTTGAAAACTGCATTTTTAGGTGCGCTCTGACCAAACTTGAGTGCGATCTTGTGCCAGCCTCTAGGAGTCTTGCCTGAATTTTCTTGCTCCCCTATTCCATTTTTACCTGAAGAAATCACATAAAACTTATTATGTTTTGGCAAGCTCAAGCTTTGTTCAGCCAAATCAATCAACACATCTGCTTGTTCTAAATTATATGACATGAGGAAGACTACTCTACTTCTTTGATCGATACAGGGGCAGGTTCTGGGCGCAGCCACAGCCAAATTGAAACTGAGAGCATGGTCAAATTAGTAAAGACTTTGACCAGCAACGGCGCATTGGTAAATAACATAATGATTGCGCTAATCAGCATCATGATACTGGCGAACCATTTCGCTTTACGCGGCACCGTGCCATTTTCACGCCATGATCGCAATGTCGCCCCATATTTAGGATGATTGAGTAACCAGGCATCCATTTGAGGCCAGCCTTTTGAGGCGGCCCAGGCGGCTAAAATAAGAAAGACTGTTGTTGGCATACCCGGCAAAAGTGCACCGATAAAGCCTAGGATGACAAAGATCATCACTAAACTCCGCCAAAACAACATTTTCATAGCACTGCCCTATACGAATAATTGCGGTAGTATAAAGCGTTTTTACCTATTATCCGTTGTAATTCTGCACTTTTAATTTTGCGCTGGGTGTTTCTATGTTTGCTTTAAATCAAGCCTCTGATCTTGATGAACCTTGGCTTCAATTTAAAAATTTACTGGTTCGACAACTGGCATTTTGTGTATCCAGTCCGAATATTTTAGCGGCGATTCCTGCGGAACTGCAGCTCAAGCATACTTTTCAATTACATTGCAATGCAACATGGGCAAGGCATTTTCAGAATTATCGTTCAAGACTGCTTTATTTAGATCTACATCCTCAAGAATTAGAAATCTTTTTACAGCAACTTAAAAGTACCCGTTTAGGGCTGCGTTTTGAAATGTTTATCTGGTTTTGGCTGCTTGATCAAGCCTATCATCCCTATCAATTACTCGGTCACAGCATACAAAAAATAGCTGGACCTAAAACCTTGGGCGAACTCGACTTTTTATTATTAAATACAGAAACTAATAAAACTGAACACTGGGAAGTTGCATTAAAATATTATTTAGCTGAACGGGATTTCTCTTTAGCCTATTGGTATGGCTTAAACCGTAGCGATACCTTGGTTCAAAAACTAAATCACTTTAGCCAGAAACAGTTTCAATTTGAACATGCCCTTGAATACCAGATTGAACATCGCTTTGCAGTATTAAAAGGTCAACTTTATCTACCTGTTCAGCACACCTCAGAAGTAATTCCAAGTTGGGTCAATTGCAAGCGGCGTCTGGGTTATTGGGGCAATGTGATTCCCCCAGAAAGTTCCGCATTTTATCGCTTAGACCGTCAAGAATGGATT
This sequence comes from Acinetobacter sp., assembly GCA_050285325.1. GTDB lineage: Bacteria > Pseudomonadota > Gammaproteobacteria > Pseudomonadales > Moraxellaceae > Acinetobacter. The sequence goes on along the minus strand of JBLZXS010000356.1, from coordinate 20,140 downwards.
TGTCCGGCTTCCCATATCAGTAGTGAAACTGCACACTGGTGGATTAACGGTTTATACCTGCAAAAAGATCAATCCTACTTTTATATGTTCAGATCTGCACCACTGCTTGCCCAAGATTTAAAGAGATAAATTCATGAGAAATGTCTCTCTTTATAACAATTGATTACTTTTCTACAATCAAAAACTCATACTTTTTATTTGGTGTATTATTTAACCTGAGTTCACATCAAAATAATGAAATACTTGGAGATGATGATGAAAAAAATTCTAGCTGCTTCGCTTGTTATGGCGTTTGTTTTAACTGGTTGTAATACATTTAAAGGTATGGGTAAAGACGTATCCAAAGCTGGAGATGCTGTCACCAATACTGCTGAAAAAACTTCTGACGAAATCCGCAAAAATTAATTTGTCATTAGTGCACACAGAACCTTATCTTCTGATAAGGTTTTTTTATATTTAAAACTCCCCTTATTAAACCGATTCCCCTATTATATTGGCACATTTTCGATTAATTTTGCCGGTATGAACCACTCAGAAACTTTAGAGCTTAGTTTACAGTTATTACGTCAACCTTCTGTGACACCCGTCGATCATAGTTGCCAAAACATTATGGCGGATCGTTTAGAAAAAATTGGCTTCAATATTGAACCAATGCGTTTTGAAGATGTCGATAATTTATGGGCACGTAAAGGAACTGAAGCTCCGGTTTTATGCTTTGCCGGTCATACCGATGTTGTTCCAACGGGCAGTCTAGATGACTGGAACTCTGACCCGTTTGTACCTGAAATTCGCGATGGTAAACTTTATGGTCGTGGTAGTGCAGACATGAAAACTGCACTTGCAGCGATGGTGGTTGCCTCTGAACGCTTTGTAGCGAAACATCCAAACCATAAAGGTTCTATTGCTTTCCTGATTACCTCTGATGAAGAAGGTCCGTCGATCAACGGTACGGTAAAAGTCGTAGAAGCATTGGAAGCACGTAATGAGAAAATGACCTGGTGTCTTGTTGGCGAACCGTCAAGTACGCATCAATTGGGTGACATTGTTAAAAATGGTCGTCGTGGTTCGTTAAATGCCAAACTTACCGTTAAAGGTAAACAAGGCCATGTAGCCTATCCTCACCTTGCCATTAACCCGATTCATACCGCATCTAAAGCATTAGCTGAACTGTGTGATACCGTTTGGGACAATGGCAATGAATACTTTCCTGCGACTTCTTTCCAAATTTCCAACATTCAATCAGGTACAGGGGCTACCAATGTTGTTCCCGGTACCATGACTACACTGTTTAATTTCCGTTATTCAACTGAAGTTACCGCTGAAGAACTCAAAGCACGTACCTTGGAAATTCTGGATCGTCACAATGTTGAATATGACATTTCCTGGACACTCTCCGGCTTACCCTTCCTGACGCCTGTGGGCGAGTTGGTAAATGCCGCAAAAAATGCGATTCGTAATGTAACCGGTATTGAAACTCAACTGTCTACTAGTGGCGGTACTTCAGATGGTCGCTTTATTGCTCCTACTGGTGCTCAAGTGCTTGAATTAGGTGTTTTAAATGCCAGCATCCATCAAATTGACGAACATGTAAATGTTGCCGATTTAGAGCCGCTTGCTGAAATTTATGAACAAATTTTAGAAGGCTTACTGGCCAACTAAGAACTTCAAGAAACAAAAAAGGGAACTTTTTAAAGTTCCCTTTTTTTGGTGATTATAATTAAATGGTTCGCTCAGATTACAATCCTAAAGAAGATTGAATTTGCGCCAGATTAGGGATATGAAAAACTTGATCTGCCATACGTACATATTGGAATACAGCCGGATCATTTAAATCCTGCTCGTCATCGACCACTTCAGAAATACGCAAACGAATGGTTTTTGGCATCTCATCGCACATCAAGGCAAAGCGTTGACTCACGTCATCACCTTCAATCACCAAAGCCACACCGGCTTTCTGTTCTGGATTATTGACTGCATAAACAGGTAGCTTAAGTTCATGCCACTCTACAAACGGAACTTGGGTAGGACTGTCCAGTGCAGACAACACAATATTTTGTGGTAATAACATCGCCTGTTTACCATGACAATCGATAATATAAGCATCGATAAATCCAGTCGAAACGGTAATAAGGTGATGTAACTCTTGTTGTGTCATTTGATTCACAGCAGAGTTTGAAACAGGATTTTGGCTCATTTATTTACCCCTGACTGGTCTCTAACATGTTTTCGACATTGCTCAACAATTCTGCCTCTTGGAACGGTTTACCCATATAGTGGCTTACACCTAAGCTGAATGCACGCTCACGATGCTTCTCACCGGTTCTTGAAGTAATCATGATAATTGGTAAATCTCGATGTACTTCATGGTGACGAACCAAATTGGTCACTTCAAACCCATCCATACGCGGCATTTCAATATCCAGCAACATCAAGTCCGGTTTCACGCTCTCAAGTTGTTCCATCGCATCGACCCCATCTTTGGCGGTCACAATGTCATAACCTTGACGTTCAAGTAGGCGTGATGTCACCTTACGTACAGTCACCGAGTCATCCACAATCATAATTAAACGACGTGCATTATGATGACGTGACAGATCACGTTGATCTGACGCATGTTTAATACGCTGTGTGGTTTGAATTTGTCGAGCAATATTCTGACCATCCAGAATCAGGCAGACTTGACCGTCACCTAAAATGGTAGCCCCTGCCACGACACCTACACTGGAGAATTGCTGACCAATCGGTTTCACCACAATTTGCGCACGTGAACCAATCAATTGATCGACCAATAATGCAATGGTTTGGCCACTATTGCCTTTAATTAATAGCACAGGTAACGAATGTGCAATATTACTTAAACGTGGTAATGGCTGGTTTGAAACAAACTCGGATAGATAACGCAGCTTATAATTGGTGTTATCAATTTTAAAGAAGTCATCTTTACTATTGAAATACTCTTCCAATGTAGAAGGTGCAATTCGAACAATACGGTCAATTTGAGCCAGTGAAATCGCAAATTGCTGATCACCTGCTTTCACCATCAAGGCATCACTTACCGCTACTGTGGTTGGAACGCGAATGGTAAAAGTTGTGCCTTTACCCAGATGAGAATCAACCGTAACGTGTCCGCCCAAGGCTTTAATTTCACTCTGTACGACATCCAGGCCAACACCACGACCAGAAATTTGGGTAACTTCTTTCGCGGTACTAAATCCAGGATGGAAAATCATTTGCAGAATTTCTTGTTTATCCAGGATTTGATCGGCTTTTATTAAACCCAAGTTCAACGCTTTTTCTTTAATCTTGGATTCATCAATCCCTTTACCATCATCACTAAACGATACCAGTACATCGGTACCTTGACGGCTAATATTTAATACAATTCGCCCTACTTCAGGCTTTTGGATTTCACGACGTAATTGAGTATCTTCTAGACCATGGTCAATCGCGTTACGCAGCATATGTTCAAATGGCGTCACCAAACGCTCAAGAATGGTACGATCCAGTTCACCTTCAGTATTTTGAACAATTAACTCTGCCGGACGGTTCAGCGTAGATGAGGTTTGACGCACAATACGTTGTAAACGTGGCAATAAGCGGTCAAATGGCACCAGACGCGTACGCATCAAGCTTTCTTGAATCTCTGCCTGAATACGTGATTGCTGTAACAGCAGGCCCTCAGTATCACGAATTTTTTCAGACAAGGTGGTTTTAAAGTCCACCAAGTCCGATGCAGATTCCGCCAAAGATTTTGACAACTGATTTAAAGATGAATATTGGTCCATCTCTAATGGGTCAAAATCGGCATAACGTGAATTTTCTGAACCATGTTTTGCAATAATTTGTGACTCTAACTCACCTTCCATTCGACGTAATTGGTCAGCTAAACGCTTCATCGCCAATTCCATCTCGTTCAAGGTATTGCCGAGTTGTCCCAAGTCCATTTCGATACGTGAACGGTTAATCGCATTCTCACCAGACAGGTCGATCATTTTCTCTACCAGATCGGCAGAAATACGGATCATTTCATTGCTGTTGTCTTGTTGCGAACTTAAATCCCATTCACCTAGCATTGCCGGTGGTTCTGTACCATCACCCTGAACAAATTCAAAGGCTTTTGGCGTAGTTAAACTATCTGATTGAGTTACACGATTTGGTAATTGAGCGGTAACATCAACAAAGCCAATCGACTCTAAACTTAATTTTAGACTATCAAAATTACTGTAATCACGCTCGAAGATGGCTTGTTTCAACCAGGTAAAGGTGGTTTGTAATAACAAGTCGTAAGCATTGGAATTAAAATGATGGAATGCAAACTGCTCAAAAGTGGTTTCCAACTGATAGGAAATGGCAGCCACAGGTTCATTTTCAATCATCCGTGCACCACCTTTCAGACTGTGGGCAGCACGTTGTAATTGAAGCAGCAAGCTACGGTCGCTGCGTTGCTCAAACCATTGTTTTAATAAATCATCGGTAGATTCCAGAATTTCTTGCGCTTCTTCCAAGAATGTCTCTTGGGCAATGAGGCGAATACTGTCTTCTGGATCTTCAATCGCTTCAACATTTTGTGAAACAGTGACTTGCTCAGTTTCAAGTTCTGAAACTAATTTCTCAGCGACTGACTCTGCCAGTTCACTAATGTCGCTTTCAAATGCAATATTTTCAGCTACAACTGGTTCAACCACCGCAGTGCTTGCAGACTGACCTTGCGCAATCTCTTGGATATTACGCAAAATTTCAATCGACTCAGCACCCGAATAATCAATATTATCGTCACGAATAATTTGAATTCGATCTGAAATATCATCTTGGACTAAACGAATAATACTAATAAGTGATGGAGTAACCGTAATCTGTTGACGAATCACGCGCTCATAAATTGACTCTAGTTCATGTGAAATTAAGCCGATATGAGTCGCTTGAATCATATTTGCACCCCCTTTTAAGGTATGCAAATAACGCATTAAATTATTTAATGCAGTGGGATTGGTCGGATCCTGAGTCCAAGTATTTAAGTCTTGGTCAATACCCACCAGTAATTCTTCGGCTTCTTCCAGGAAGATCCCCAGCAAATCGGCATCAAAATCACTGTTTGCATCAGCTGCATGCATTTGAGCACGATCAGAACGCATTCTCTGTGAAATCTGGGCAAGATCAACTGCTGTATTCGGGATGACTTCTGGCAATTCTGCAACTGCAGATTCAGCACTTTCAAACTGTTCCAGATCTTGTTGAACAAAGGCAGAAAGATCACTTAATATTTTCAATACTTCATCAGTTAAAATGACTCGCTGCCCAGCAGCTAAGGTATCAAACAAATGAATGAATTCTTGATGTGCTTGTCCAAACAATTCATAAGCATAATCAATATTGAGTAGCTCTGGCTTCACTACCAGTGCTTCATAACTTGATTTTAATTCACTGGTAAATTGATGAATACCCAACGAAGCACGATTATCGGTATGATCTAATAATTGCTGAGCCTGTTCACTTAAAGCTTGGATATATTCTGGATACTCAACCTTGGCACGGTTTTCAAATTCAAATTCAGCATCCAGTAACAAATCAATATTCAATTCAACAAGTTTAGAAACCAGACCTTGAGGATTAACATCTTCATCTACTTCAGCCGAAGCGAATCCATAGTTATTCCATGCGCTATTAAATGTTTCATAAATTGCATCAAGTTTCTGTGTTTCACCTTGTCTGAGGGTATGCAGATAATCACGCACAAACTCGGCATATTGAATCAGTAAGGCAGTTTGATTGGATGTTGAAACAATTTCTTCTTGTAATAACGTTTTAAATAAATGCTCTACCTTGGTACTGGCTTCAAAAATCTGCTCGATTTGCGCCATGGAAGAACTGCCACGCAAGGTATGCAGGGCACGAATCAGACCATTATAATCTTGTTTATTGTCATGCTCGTTTTTCAAGAATTGATCAATCGTTACCAAATGATCTTCAGCTTCTTCAATAAAGATCGCAACCGTTTCTTGAATATAATTATTATCTTCTGCCTGAGCATTTACTTCAGTTGATGCTTCATCATTCAACTCTAAACCTGTGACACTGTCTTCAGCAGTCAAACTGGTAGAAAGTACAAGTAATTCTTCTAATGCCGGTTCTAAACTTAATTTTTGCTGTATTTGCTGACCCAATAAAACCAAAGGACGCAAATCAATATCAGCCAGCTGCACGGTTTTGAAAACTGGATATAATTTAAATTGATAAATTTTGAATACGGTTTGTGCGAAGCGTTGCACCGTTGTATCTAGGGGCACTGCGCCTGAAATAACACGATTTAACGTATCTTCAACTGTCCACGCCAGTTCACCCGCAGATTTCGCCCCCACCATACGTCCAGAACCTTTAAGCGTATGGAAATGACGGCGAATAGTGGTCAAGATTTCTTGGTCATTGGGTTTTGCAAACCAAGTTGTAAATAAAGTATTTAATTCAACAAAGATTTCTTCTATTTCTTCAACAAAAATTTCTAAAATTTCTGCATCTTGATCAAGATAACTATCTTCAGGAAGCGTAGTCGTTTCAACTAAATTTTTTAATATTTCTTTCATAGCTTAGGCTTCTTACGTTTATCTGCCACCAAGAAGGGCGCTCAAACTTAATTGTCACCATCACGCGAGACCTAACTTTGAGGTTAAGTTCATCTTGTCGATGCTTTATCTGTGATTTACTGATGAGCCTTACTCTAAAGTAAGGCTCATCACCCCAAAGCTTTCGTATTACCTTAGTCCGGTAATTTAAAGTCAGTTACAGATTCACGTAACGATTCGGCCATATTTGCCAATTCAGATACTGAACGTGCTGTATCGAATGTTGCTGTTGTGGTTTGAGAAGTAATTTCCTGTACAACATTCATCGTTGTTGCAATATGACCTGCTGATGCAGACTGTAGTTTTGCAGCATCCGAAATGTTAGCAATCAATTTCGCCAGGTTACTCGATACGGTTTGAATTTCATCCAGTGCTACACCAGCATCTTTAGACAAGTTGGCACCACGCACAACCTCAGAAGTGGTTTGTTCCATGGAAATAACCGCTTCATTGGTATCCGTTTGAATGGTTTTTACCAAGCCTTCAATCTGTTTGGTTGCAGATGCTGAACGTTCTGCAAGACGCTGTACCTCATCGGCTACCACGGCGAAACCACGACCCGCTTCCCCTGCCATCGATGCCTGAATTGCAGCGTTCAATGCCAGGATGTTGGTTTGGTCGGCAATATCGTTAATCAAGGCAACGATGTTACCAATTTCCTGAGAAGACTCACCCAAACGTTTAATACGTTTAGAGGTTTCCTGAATCTGTTCACGAATCGTATCCATCCCTTCAATAGAGCGGTTTACGACATCGGCACCATTGGCAGCTATTTTTACGGAACGTTCCGCAACCACGGCCGATTCTTCGGCATTTGAAGATACCTGGTCAATCGACATTGCCATTTCATTAATCGCGGCAGATGCACCGGCAATTTCTTGCGCCTGGTGTTCTGATGCTTCAGCCAGCTGGTTGGTAATGCCCTGCGTGTTCGCGGTATATTGCGCAACTTCTTGAGAAGTATCGGTAATACGAGATACCAGGTCACGTAATTGGTCAATCGCGAAGTTAATCGAGTCGGCAATTGCACCAGTAAAATCTTCTGATACTGTCGCGTATGAACGAAGGTCACCATCTGCTAAGTCGGCGATCTCATCCAGCAAACGCAAAATCGCATTCTGGTTACGGTCATATTCTTCTTGCAGGCTGGCAACACGGTATTTATCTGACTGACCACGTAAAGCAAGCAATCTGAATACACAAACCAAGAAGCCGGTTAAAAGTAAAATTAACAGTAATGCTGGAATTGCAGTGGATAAACTAGAACCTGTCGATAATTTCTGTAAATTAGCTAACAATTCATCTGATTGTGCAAAAATTGAAGAAGATGCCTGACGTACTTTTACAATTTGGGTTGAGTTTTTAAGAATGGTTGCAGATGCTGATTTCAATACATCATCATATTCAGATTTAATACCTTCTAATGACTCACGTAATGCAGGGTCAGAAAGACGTTCCACACCAAGTTCAGAACTACCATTCAACTGTGCTTCAAGATAAGAACCAAAGGTTTCCGTATCGGCACTAAAGTCGTCTGCTGACTCACGAGAGTTATCACTACCCGTCAATACCGAACTAATCGAACGAAGAATACGTTCTGCAATGAATACCTGGTTTTTAGCAATCACTACCTGGTTACTTGGCATATCTTGACGTGCCATTTGGTCAACCATCAAGTTATATTCAGCCTGAATCCCAGGAATGGTTTCACCAATGGCAATATTGGTATCATAAAGCTGGTTAATGATTTTTTGTTGAGAAGAAATTAAATCAATACCATCTGATACTGTTTTCCATTGCTTTTCAACTTCGTCCAGTGCCGGGGTATGCGCATGAATATCCTTCACAGTTTCAAGATTTTCTGTAAAGCTTTTTTGAGACTGAATTAACTTATCAATCGATTCTTTAGTTCCCGATGCGGTTGCTTCAGTAGCCTGACGAGAAATCGTCTGTGACAAAAGACGCAAATCACCGACACTACGTGTCAATTCATTATTACGCGGCACACTATAGAATAAGTACAACAACAGGAATAGTGCGACGACCAGACAGAATGCTGCGCCCAAAATTAAGGGTTTGGACTTCTCACTGTCACCAAATACACGTGATAATTGATCTGTTTGTGATTGAATCTTTGACAATAAAGCATTACCAACCTTACGGTTGCTGCCTTCACCTGTATTTTTCTTTTTAAGTTTAAAGCCCATCCAGCTTCTCCCCGACTTTCGCCAGCATTCTTCAGCGCGCGACTATTAGTTTATAAATTTTATAGATGCATTCATGTATTTTGGGTTTTGCAATAAACGACTAAATAAGAAAACATGCCAGTGCTGATTATGTTGATAAAAATATCCCTGACAATATTCTTGTAAATTGCTGTCTAATTCACTGTGTTTAGAAAAGAAACTTTTCTTATTAAAGTGTTGAATCCCCAAAACTTGATCTACAACCAAACCGACATAATGGTCATTGTGACTAATACACAGTACTTTTTGAGTGGGTGAAAACTGACTTCGATGCCCGGAAATATATTGAGCCAAATCAGCCACTGAAAGTAACCGTCCCCGAATATTAGCCAAACCCATTACCCAGGATTGAGTATTGGGAACTGGCGTATATTTAGGTGGATAAATCACTTCAGATACTTCACCTAAAGGGGCAACAAAATATTGCCCCATCATCTCAAAAGCAATGCCTGACCATCGGTTTACTTCATTTTCAGTGGTAACGTAGTTTTTGTTGCCACGTTTCGCCAGCCGAAGTAATTCGATAAATCCATTAGCTGCCATAGAGCTTATCCTGCATTGAGGTGGTGTTTAATCACATCAATTAATTGTTTTTCGTCTACAGGTTTAGTCAAATAATCACTCGCCCCTTGACGTTTCCCCCAAACTCGGTCGGTTGCTTGATCTTTGGTACTAACAATCACAATCGGAATGTGTTTGGTTGTCGTACCACGTGCAATTTGACGTGTCGCTTGGAAACCATTTACTCCAGGCATTACCACATCCATTAACACAAGATCCGGCAACTCTGCTTGTGCCATTGTGACACCATCAGCACCATTCGCTGCTTCAATTACATCAAAGCCATGTTTAGTTAAAATTTCTTTAAAACGGAATGTTTCTGTTGGTGAATCATCAACAATAAGGATACGTGACATGCTTTTCCCCAAAAAATAAACTTATGCTGTTACGTGATTACGGATTGCGTTTAACAATTCATCTTTACTAAAAGGTTTGGTCAAATATTCATCCGAACCCACAACGCGACCCTTAGCCTGGTCAAATAAACCATCTTTACTTGACAGCATAATGACCGGGATATTTTGATAATTTTGAGAATTTTTGATTAAGGCGCAGGTTTGATAGCCATCCAAACGCGGCATCATGATATCTACAAATACAATATCAGGATTTGCTTCTGCAATTTTTGCCAATGCTTCAAAACCATCTACTGCGGTGACCACCTCACAACCTTCACGCTGTAGTAATGTCTCTGCTGTACGACGAATGGTTTTTGAATCATCAATTACCATGACTTTTAGATTTTGGAATTTATCGTCCATTTAATGACCCTTCCCATTTTTAGAGTGTACAAACAATTTGAGTAGAAAGTTTGATTACAAGTTACTAACATTTTTAACATATCTTTACTTTCTTTTTCAATGAACATTTTCCGAACAAGGACTCACTTTCTTTTATTTTTAATAACAACTTCACACTTTCCGTCGGTCAATGATTTTTTTTTGACTAAGAGAGGTTTTTTATTGATGATTTTGAGACTAATATAGCATTTTTATTACTTTAAAATAAGTAATTTAGTCTACTTTAAATCGGGGGTTACAATGCAAAGTCAGTTTAAACAAAAACTTGCTTTCATTGCGCAAAAAAAAATGACTAGAAAATTCATTTTTCTTTTTTTGCTCTTATTTCAAGCAATGTATATTTTCGCCGAGCCTCCAGCTAAAGCCACATGGTATCGCTACTATGATAGTAAAGGTATCGCCAATATCAGTACCAGCGTAACCCCAAATCACATTCGTCATGGTTACGAAGCCTTAGACCAAAACATGCAGGTGATTCAACGTAATCGCGCCTACAACACTGAAGCAGATATTAAAAAAGCACCGCTACGTGCGGCACAAGCCAGACAAAATGCAGCCGACCAGAAACTCAAAACTGCATATACCAATCCTGAGGTAGCAACAACCAAGCGCAATGATGCATTAATGCACATCAAAAAACAGATTGCTTTTCAACAGGATCAGCTAAAACAGCTGCAAAATGACCGGATCTCCTTTAAGCGTCAACAAATTGAATATTTACGTAAAGCTGAAAATGTTCCCACCTCTTTAAAAAATAATCTCGATAACAATCAAAAAAATATTGAAGCCAAAAAAGAAAGTATTAATTCGTTACAAATGCACTATCGAAATACCCAAGCTCAATACGACAGAATCATCGCTCGTTTAAAAGTTCTTGAATAAGTTACATTTGTGAATCACAGGGCTGAGTTTATGCCACGATAAATAAAAGGATTTACCCGCATGCCATTTGGACAGCGTATAAAAAAAACTAAATTAAGCGACCACAAGCCATATTTAATCTGTAGTACCGTCTGCTTGAGCCTACTACTAGGTGCTTGTCAAAAAAATGAGATAGAAGCACCCACTGAAACCACACAAAAAATAGAATTAATTCAACAAGATTTAGTTTTAGTCAAAGATGGTGTCTCTGTTGCTAAAACTGCATTTACCGGCACACTCCGTGCAGTAAATCAAAGCAGCATACAGGCACAAGTGACTGCGACCGCAACAGCTGTGAGTGCTCAAGTGGGGCAAGCCGTTTCAAAAGGTCAGGTTCTAGTTCGCTTGAATAATCAAGATAATGCTGCTCGTCTGGCACAAGCCCAAGCTAATCTTAGTTCAACTCAGGCACAAGCCAGTCTTGCAAAGAACATGATGCAACGTAAAAAACGTTTACTGGATCAAGGCTTTATTTCCAAAGTTGAATATGAACAGGCAGCAGTGGATTATCAAGCGCAACTGGAAAACGTGCACGCACAACAGGCCAACGTCAATATTGCTCAAAAAGCGGATCGTGATGGAACCATCTTGAGCCCTATCTCGGGTGTGATTACCCAACGTCAAGTTGAAACGGGACAGACTGTGGCTGCAGGTCAAACTCTGTTTGAAATTGTGGATCCAAATCATTTAGAAATACAGGCCAAATTACCTAGTGACATGCAGGCGGCTTTAAAAGTCGGACAAAAAATTGAATATACCATTCAAGGCAATCCCGCCCAATTTACCGCAGTACTCGCCCGTATTTCCCCGATCGCCGATCCTGCTAGTCGCCAAATTGAATTCTTTGCAACCCCGAATGAAACCATTAACTCACTGAGTATCGGCTCTTTTGTGGAAGGCAGTATTCTTTCCTCCACACAAACTTCTGGTCAGTTGATTCCGCTGGATGTGATCCAGAATCTAAAAGATAAACCTTTTGTTTGGATTATTCGCCAGAAAAAAATTGAAAAATTAAATCTGGTCATTTTAGAACAGCGCTATCGTGACAATTTAGCCGTAGTTCAAGGACTGCAACACGGCGACCAAATCAGTCGAATTAAATTCAATGACCAAGACCTTCATCAAGAAGTCATAATCACTCAAAAATAAAAATAAGCACAGGATTGCTGTTATGTGGTTTACCCGAATTAGTGTTAAATACCCTGTTTTCACCATCATGATGATGTTGTGTTTACTGGTATTGGGTTTAGCTTCTTGGCAACGGATGAGCGTTGAAGAATTCCCCGATGTGGACTTTCCGTTTGTCGTAGTCTATACCAGCTATCCTGGTGCATCGCCTGAAATCATTGAATCTGAAGTAACCAAGAAAATGGAAGAAAAGATCAATACCATTTCAGGTTTAAAACAGGTGATTTCACAATCGAGTGAAGGGCTTTCGACCATTATTGTCGAGTTTAATTTAGATGTTTCTTCTGCAGTCGCCGCACAAGATATTCGTGACAAAATTTCCCCGGTCACCGCCGGGTTTCGCGATGAAATTCAGGATCCGGTGGTCGAACGGTATGACCCCACCGCCAATGCTGTGATGTCGATTGTTTTTGAATCCGAAACCATGCCATTACGCGATTTAAGTTCCTATTTAGATCAGCGAATTGTTCCACAGTTACAAACCGTTCCGGGTGTGGGCGCGGTCAATTTACTCGGTGATGCGCAGCGCCAAATTCGTATTGAAGTAGAACCACAAAAATTACAAAGCTTTGGCATTGGTATTGATCAGGTTATCAATACCTTAAAAGGTGAAAATATTGAAGTTCCAGGTGGAACTTTAAAACAACCCACCTCAGAACTGGTGGTTGAAATCAAATCCAAAGTAATTCATCCACAATCGTTTGGTGATTTAATTATTGCCAATAAAAATGGCGCACCTATTTTTCTGAAGCAAGTGGCGAAAATTGAAGACAGCCAAGCAGATCTAGAATCAAGTGCCTATTTAAATGGTAAAACTGCGGTTGCGATTGATATTTTGCGCAGCTCTGACTCCAATATGATTGAAGTGGTGGATGCCACCTATAAAGCCATGGAGAAAATTCAAAAACAGTTACCTAAAGGCACCGTTGCCAAAGTCGTGGTGGATAGCTCTAAAAGTATTCGCGGCAGTATTAAAGATGTTGCACGCACGATTATTGAAGGGGCTGTTTTAGCTGTTCTGATTGTATTGCTGTTCTTGGGTTCATTTCGCTCGACTGCAATTACCGGCTTAACCCTTCCCATTGCCTTACTCGGAACGCTGACCTTTATTTGGGCGTTTGGCTTCACCATCAATATGATGACCCTATTAGCCCTTTCTCTCAGTATTGGTCTACTCATTGATGATGCGATTGTGGTTCGGGAAAATATTGTTCGCCATGCCGATATGGGCAAAGATCACGTTACCGCAGCATTGGATGGCACCAAAGAAATCGGGCTTGCGGTTTTAGCCACCACACTGACCATTGTTGCAGTATTCCTACCAGTTGCTTTTATGGGCGGAATTATTGGTAAATTTTTCTATCAATTTGGGGTAACGGTCAGTGCTGCAGTGCTGATTTCAATGTTTGTCAGTTTCACCCTCGACCCCATGCTTTCGGCACACTGGGTTGAAAAACATGACCCCAATAAACAACCTGGCAGAATCAAACGCTTTTTTAACTGGATTTCCAACAAACTGGATAATTTAAGTCACTACTACGAAAAACTGTTAAAACTGGCGCTGCGTTTCCGCATTCTTACCCTTATGATTGCCGTCGCTTCATTGTTTGGGGCATTGGCACTCTCTAAGCTAGTGGGTACAGAATTTGTGCCAGTGCCTGATAAAAGCGAAATTCGGATTAAGTTTGAAACACCGGTCGATGCCTCTTTAGAATATTCACAAGCCAAGTTATTGCAAGTTGAGCATATTATTCGCCAACATCCCGATGTACGCAGTACTTATAGCATTATTAACGGCGTGACTGACCGGGGTAAAAACCATGTCAGTATCCGGGTGAGTGTAACCCCTCGTTTAGAGCGTAATAAGACTCTGACGCAGCTCAACAATGAATTTCGTCAACGCTTGCAAAGCATAGCCGGTATTACCATTACTTCCGTGGCCTCTGCAGATGAGACCGTCTCCGGAGGACAAAAGCCTGTTCTTATTTCAATTAAAGGACCAGATCTGGATGAACTGCAAAAAATCTCCGATCGTTTTCTTGCTGAAATTTCCAAGGTAGAGGGGGTTGTCGATCTGGAAAGCTCGCTTAAGGAACCTAAATCGACCTTAGCAGTGAATATTAATCGTGTTTTGGCCAGTGATTTAGGACTTTCAGTTAATCAAATTGCCAATGTGATTCGTCCGTTAATTGCAGGTGATGATGTCACAACCTGGCAAGATGAAAAAGGTGAAATCTATGATGTCAATCTTCGCCTGACTGAAAATAAACGGAGCTTGCCAAGTGACATTGAAAATCTTTATCTTAACTCACAGAAAACCGATGCATCCGGTCAGCCAATTTTAATCCCTTTGGCAAGTGTGGCATCATTTAAAGAAACTATGGGAGCCTCCCAGATTAACCGTCGTGACTTGGCTCGTGAAGTATTGGTTGAAGCCAACACTGCGGGGCGCCCTGCCGGTGACATTGGTAAGGATCTTAAAAAGATTCAAGATAACTTTGATTTGCCACCGGGTTATAGTTTTGTCACCCAAGGTGCAAATAAAGATATGGCTGAATCTGCAGGTTATGCCATGACTGCCATTACTCTCTCTATTGTATTTATCTATATTGTGCTTGGATCACAGTTCAATAGCTTTATTCATCCCGCTGCAATTATGGCCTCCCTGCCCCTGTCCCTCATTGGCGTATTCTTGGCCCTGTTCCTGTTTAACTCCACCATGAATCTATTTTCGATTATTGGCATTATCATGCTGATGGGATTAGTCACTAAAAATGCCATCCTGCTGATCGACTTCATCAAGAAAGCCATGGATCGTGGTGAAGATCGTTATGATGCCATTATTGCTGCAGGCAAAACCCGGTTACGTCCTATTTTAATGACCACCAGTGCCATGGTGATGGGCATGATTCCTCTTGCATTGGGTCTAGGCGAAGGCGGTGAACAAAGTGCACCTATGGCTCATGCCGTGATTGGCGGGGTAATGACTTCAACCCTATTAACCTTAGTGGTGGTACCGGTGATCTTCACCTACCTGGATGACTTTAAGAATTTTATGACGCGCCAAACCCGAAAAATCATGTCATAATTTATAACATCACAATGAGGTGACATTCAGAAATGTTCACCTCATTTTTTATTGTATAATCTTGGCTTTCAAGGCTTAATTTTTAGGACAGCTTCCATGCGCGCGAGTCGCTTTTTATTTGCAACGTTAAGAGAAACCCCAAACGATGCTGAAGTCATTTCACATCAGCTCATGTTACGTGCGGGGATGATTCGTAAATTGGCTTCGGGTTTATACACTTGGTTGCCGATGGGCGTACGTGTGCTAAATAAAGTTGAAGCGATTGTACGTGAAGAAATGAACCGTGCTGGCTCACTTGAAGTATTCATGCCGGTGACTCAACCTTCAAGCCTCTGGGAAGAATCAGGTCGCTTTGTACAATATGGTCCTGAACTGCTACGTTTCAAAGATCGTCATAACAACGATTTTGTGCTTGGGCCTACCCATGAAGAAGTGATTACCGATCTTGCACGTAACGAATTGAAAAGTTATAAGCAACTGCCAATCAATTTCTACCAAATTCAAACCAAATTCCGTGATGAAATTCGTCCACGTTTTGGGGTAATGCGTTCACGTGAGTTCATCATGAAAGATGCTTATTCTTTCCATGTGGATCAAGCATCATTACAAGAAACTTATGACGTGATGTACGACACCTATTGCCGTATCTTTACCCGTTTAGGTTTAGACTTCCGTCCAGTACAAGCAGACACCGGCTCAATTGGTGGTTCAGGCTCACATGAATTCCACGTACTGGCTTCAAGCGGTGAAGATGATATTGCTTTCTCAACCGAATCTGATTATGCAGCAAACGTTGAAATGGCTGAGGCAGTACTGGTCGGTGAACGTGCAGCTGCAACGCAAGAATTAAACCTTGTAGATACACCAAATCAAAAAACTATTGCTGATGTATCTGCGTTCCTTAAAACTGAAACCAAAGATTCAGTAAAAGCCTTATTGGTTCAAGGTATCGCAGATGAAAATGGCAATGTTCCAGTCGTTGCCTTATTCCTTCGTGGCGACCATGAACTGAATGAAATTAAAGCGGAAAAACATACTGCTATTGCTGCGCCTTTAACTTTTGCAACTGAAGAACAAATTTCTGCTTTGGGTTTAACCACAGGTTTCATCGGTCCTCAAGGTTTAGTTGAAAAAGGCTTAACCGTAATCGTGGATCGGGCAGCCTCTGTATTATCTGACTTTGTTGCAGGTGCGAATGAAGCAGATAAACACGCGACTGGCGTAAACTGGGAACGTGATGCGAAATTCACAGAAGTTTATGACTTACGTAATGTGGTTGAAGGCGATCCGTCACCTGATGGCAAAGGTACGATCCTTATTAAACGTGGTATTGAAGTTGGTCATATCTTCCAGCTCGGTCAAAAATATTCAGAAGCTTTGAACTGTAAAGTTCTGGGTGAAGATGGTAAACCACTTGTTGTAACCATGGGCTGCTATGGAATAGGAGTAACACGTGTTGTTGCTTCTGCTATTGAGCAGAATTTTGATGATAAAGGCATTATTTGGCCAACTGCGATTGCACCTTTCGAAGTTGCTATTGTGCCTATGAATGCTCACAAGTCGCCACGCACATTAGAAGCTGCTGAAGCACTTTATACAGAACTACAAGCAGCAGGTTATGATGTACTTCTTGATGATCGTAACGAGCGTCCAGGGGTTAAATTCTCTGACCTTGAACTGACAGGTATTCCACACCGTATTGTGATTGGTGAAAAAGGTTTGGATGCAGGGACTTTTGAATATAAAGGTCGTCGTGATGCTGAATCTGTGAATATTTCTAAAGAAGAAGTTTTAGCTAAAATTGCAAAATAATTTGTTTATAGCTTAGTCAAAAAATCCCGCTAAATGCGGGATTTTTTTTATGAAACAAAGAAATTAACAGAATTTGTGCCCACCAAAGCAGTTTGTAGGAACCGACTGGTTTTTCAATATCTTATCTTGCAATGTTAAACTTGCAGGTCGACCAGTGTCATAGCTGGTAAACCCCCCCACATTAATGTTCAATTTTTTAACCACAGGAACATCTGCAATTGTTCCCAAAGCCTCAGTCAAACTCACATTAATCAAGTTTTCAGGTTTTAATAAAAAGTCTGAAATTGCTGTAGCAACTTGCGGCAGTACGTAAGAAATATCAACTTCATCTTGTGTTTGCAAATAGCCCAATTGAATGGGGTCTTTAAATGACATCCACCAACCAGGTCTTGCTATATCCGCGGCATCAGCACCTTGCCAACGAATATTTTGATTCTGTAATGATAGATATCCCCCGGTTCCATTCAATGGAATATTGTGAATCATACTCAGTGCTTGAACGAAAGTAATATCCATATTTAAGTTATCAAGCGAAGAACCTGTATCCATTTTGAAGAAAGAATGCTCACCTACATTCAGGCCTAAAAGACTAATCAATGGATCAAAGGTCACAAAAAGCTGGTCATTAGCAAAATTGGGAGTACCAATTACATTGGCAGGTAAACCTGCCGTAGGCGCTGCCAAAGGAATAGAGGCAATACTTGAACGAATACCTGACACCGTCGCAGCTTTCATACGTGTACCCGTCACAATCGTTTCAGGCATAACAAACTCTACTCGCATTGATGGCACGGTAATGCCCGTATGACCTTCTGTCTGCTGACCATTTGTAATTGGCTTACTGGTAAATTCACGTGTTTGTCCTAATGCCTTTAAATTACCTGAAATTTTTTCACTTTCTGTCAAGCCAAATTTGGTGGCTTTGGTTCTTGATTCCCCTGCCGTTTGCGCCATCTTCATATAGCCGGTAAAGCTTTGAATCCCATCACTTGGATTTTGTGAGTTTTCAGTACCTAAAGTCAGTAAACCCATAATATTTTGTGCACCGAGACGAAAGCCTGCAACTTCACGTGTCGCAGCACTATTACCTTTAATCGCAAACTCAATAAATGGGTTGGTAATTGCTGCACTGGTTGCTGCACGACCATCACCACCAAATGTAGGACTACCATTGGCATCGCTACCCGTATTTAAACCACTTAATGAAACATTTGAAATATCAATATCACAACCGACTTTATAACTATTATTCGTTCCACCACAGCCCAACTGCAAGGTTTTAATATTGACGTTCAATTCCATTAATGCCGCAATACTTAATTTATGGAAATTTAAACCTTGAGATACATCTGAACTATTTTCTAAATTTAATAATGCTTGTCCATCAACTTTCGACAGTTCACTGTCATCTAATGCAATCATTGCATGACTATAATGGCTTAGATTCAATGCAGCAAAAATTAAACCACTTAATAATTTCTTTTTCATTATTATATCTTCCTGATTTTAACGTGGTGTAATGCCCAAAGTGCTACGAATTGTGCCACCCGTTAATGCGACTGATGCGATATTTTGCATATTGCCATTTGTCGACATGGCAAAATTGGTTCTAAATGGTGTTGCAATGTTATTGCCAGCATTTAATTTAACTTGGTTATCAAAGGTTATGGTATCTGCGCTCACACGAACTTTCGCCTTCATCGCAAGATCCCCTTCAATACGGTTAAAATGAATCGCAGAGGTCTTTAATTTCCCGTCTATATCAATATCTTCATTGGTCAAACTAAAATAACTACCTAAGTTTGTGACGTCAGCGACCTCCGCTGTGCTTAAGGGTCTAAATTTAAAATTTGCATCGAAGGCTAAGAAATTACTATCGGGATTCTCAGTTGTTGGGTCTATGCCTGGAATAATTAACAGCTCCCCACTGCCATCAAGCTTAAAAGCAATATTAGTGATTACATCTTCACGCTTCGAAAAATTATCATGGGGTACATATGCACCACATTTAGTGTAAGTACCTGACGCACAATTATATTTTGAACCAGGTAATTGACCAATCGCAAGTTCCGCTTTTGCAGCAATTAATAACTTATCGGCACGAATATAAATTCCTTCATTTTCATACCCAATAACGCCTTCAGACTGGAAAAAAGCATCTATATTTCGAAAACCAGCATAATAATTAACCGGTTCACCATGAACCCCATTTTGACCATCAATTAATATAATAGACGTGGTACTTGGTAAACCTGTTTTTGAATCTATGCCATAGCCCTCGGTAGATGCCATAACATTGTAAGCAATTCCATTTTTGTTGGCTGCCCCATAGGTACCAGCAGACAATGCAACATTGGTATTCAGGTTATAAATAGGAATACCAATCCCCCATGTTCCCCCACTCCCATTCAATTTTTGCAACGAATTATCTGAAATAATGCGCGCTTTTGCTGCAATGGATTGGAAATCCATACCACGAACAGCAATTAAAATAGCATCTTTAGGATTAGCTGCGGTGGTTAACGTTTGTTTCAGTATGGGACTGGTAACAGCAAGCGTTTTTTGAATATTTTCATTAACAATGAAATCAAGGTTTTTTGTTGTTATGGTATTAATATAAATGTCACCAAAGTCGATATACGCATTTTTCTTATGTAATGTACCATCTGCGACCCGAGTAGTAAGCTGTCTTAAATTTGAAAACTCAATAGCATAACTACCTTTGCCCGTATGCCCAATTTCAAGTGTTGTTGGTGACATTGTCGCAGGAAGATTGGTATCAGATGCGTTGGTGAAGTCCGCCCCTAAACTTAAATGCAACCCACCAGAGCCAACAAGTCCAAGGTCATTACCCGCACTATTATAGCCTGATGCTGCTTTAGTCTCTTGCGTTAATACCCCATTGAC
>JBLZXS010000355.1:0-2909 GCA_050285325.1 Acinetobacter sp. | reverse complement strand
ACTACATCACAAGTGTTATTTGATAATGGCACACATAAATGTATTAGCTTTACCAGTCTGGTCAAAGGTGAAGGGGTACAAGCCAACCAATTTCTAATTCTGGATCATGAACGTGCCGCAGTGCTGGATCCAGGCGGGGATTTAACTTATGTTCCACTGACCATGGAACTGAATAAATATACCCGCTTGACCAATCTCGATTATGTCATGGCCTCCCATCAGGACCCCGATATTATTACCTCAATGCCACGCTGGTTGGTCTATACCGAAGCCAAAGTGGTGGCATCTAAACTTTGGGCTCGCTTTTTACCCCATTTAAATTCGGCCTTTATGAGTGACCGAATGAAGGGTGGATGGCTGGAACGCTTGATTGAATTGCCAGACCACGGTGGAATCATTCCTTTGGGCGAATCACGTATTATTGTTGTTCCTGCTCATTTCCTACATTCGGTTGGCAACTTCCAGTTTTATGATCCGATTGCCAAAATCTTGTTTTCAGGCGATATGGGCGCGTCGATGGTTGATGATGCTTCTAAGCCACTGGAAAATTTTGCAGCGCATATTCCAAAAATGAAAAGCTTTCACCAACGCTATATGTGTTCGAATAAAGTGATTCGTCTTTGGGTCAATATGGTTCGAACCATGGATATTGAAATGATTGTGCCGCAGCACGGTACACCTTTTATCGGTAAAGAGCAGATTAACCAATTTCTGGATTGGATTGAAACTTTACAGTGCGGTACCGACTTAATGGATGAAACCGTATTTACCTGCCCAGAATAATATCTCTGACGTTCACCAATTTTTCTTGAAGCTCAAAACAACATTTTTTAAAATTTCTCGCTAAAAATTAAACCTTTGATAACGAGAATTTAAAAAATGTTGTCTCAAGTTGCAACGCAGGATGCGTGTTTAAGTTGTGGAGCATGTTGTGCCCATTTTCGGGTGTCATTTTATTGGGCGGAAGGCATTTCCATACCTGAACACTATATACAACCACTGACAGCAGTTTATTCCTGTATGCAAGGCACCCATCAGGCACAGCCCTATTGTGCTGCACTTGAGGGAAAAGTGGGTGAACAGGTGAGCTGTGCAATTTATAGCGTGCGCAGTTCAACCTGCAAAGAAGTACAGATTGCGGATGAACAATGCAATAAAGCCCGCCGTGCCTATAATATGATTCCGTTTATACCCCTTGAAACAGCAGAACCGAGCAATGATGATGATTTTGATCAGGTGGTTTAACAGTCAATAAAATTAAATATTCAGCCTTATCATGCCGTAGAGTGGCTGTTTTTGAACAAAAAACCTCGTAGATATTCAGTAATGTAAATTTATTTGCCTTACTGTTTGAAATTAACATGAATAAAACTGTTTTTTTTGTTTATAATAGCGCACGGAAATTACCAGTGAGACTGTTATGTTGACCATCGTTCAAGAAGCGCTAACCTTCGATGATGTCTTATTACTCCCTGCCTACTCAACTGTTCTCCCAAAAGATGTCTCTCTAAAGACACGCCTTACTCGCGGCATTAATCTGAATATTCCTCTTGTTTCAGCTGCAATGGATACTGTGACAGAATCACGTATGGCAATTGCGATGGCGCAAAACGGTGGTATTGGCATCCTGCATAAAAACATGGATATTTCTGCTCAAGCAGCTGAAGTACGTCGTGTGAAAAAATTCGAAGCAGGGATGGTGAAAGACCCTATCACTGTGACTCCAGAAACAACGGTTCGTGAATTAATCGCGGTGACTCAAGCCAACAATATCAGCGGTGTACCTGTTGTTAAAGATGGCAAAGTGGTCGGTATTGTCACGGGTCGTGATACGCGTTTCGTAACCAATCTGGAACAGCCTGTAAGTAACATCATGACCGGTCAAGACCGTCTGGTGACTGTTCGTGAAAACGAATCTAAAGAAAATATCCAAGCTTTATTACAAAAAAACCGTATTGAAAAAGTACTGGTGGTGGGTGACAACAACGAGCTGAAAGGCTTGATTACAGTCACTGATTTCCGTAAAGCAGAGCTTTATCCAAACAGCTGTAAAGATGATTTAGGTCGTCTGCGTGTTGGTGCTGCAGTCGGTACCGGTGTTGAAACGCCTGCACGTGTTGAAGCTCTGGTTGAAGCAGGCGTGGATGCAATTGTGGTGGATACTGCCCACGGTCATTCTGCCGGTGTAATCGAACGTGTACGTTGGGTTAAAGCTAACTATCCACAAGTTCAAGTCATTGGCGGTAATATCGCAACGGGCGATGCTGCTTTGGCTTTGCTTGATGCAGGTGCGGATGCGGTTAAGGTCGGTATTGGTCCTGGTTCAATCTGTACTACGCGTATTGTTGCCGGTATTGGTATGCCACAAATGTCTGCAATTGACAGTGTTGCCAATGCCTTGAAAGAACAGATTCCTTTAATTGCCGATGGTGGTATTCGCTTCTCTGGCGATATGGCCAAAGCCATTGGTGCGGGCGCAAGCACGATTATGGTCGGTTCAATGTTGGCTGGTACTGAAGAAGCACCGGGTGAAGTTGAATTCTTCCAGGGTCGTTATTACAAAGCGTATCGCGGCATGGGTTCATTGGGCGCAATGGCGGGTGCCACAGGTTCTGCCGACCGTTATTTCCAGGACTCTAAAGCGGGTGCTGAAAAATTGGTACCAGAAGGTATTGAAGGACGCGTTCCTTATAAAGGTCCTATGGGCAATATCGTGCATCAAATGATGGGCGGTTTACGCTCTTCTATGGGCTATACGGGTTCTTTAACAGTTGAAGATCTTCGTCAAAATGCGAAGTTTGTGAAAATTACTGCAGCCGGTATGCAAGAATCTCATGTGCATGATGTGACGATTACTAAAGAAGCGCCAAACTACCGTGTTGGTTGATTTTTAGTAATCTAAGCCATGA
>JBLZXS010000354.1:0-2427 GCA_050285325.1 Acinetobacter sp. | reverse complement strand
TTTGGACGACCGGCTGACGAGGCCGGACTTGCCTATTGGACAACACAATTATCTTCTGGCGCCATCAGTCAGTCAGATATGAATGCTTTCACTAATGCTGGTAATACTGCACAAGATAGTGGAAATTCGTCTGGAGCAGCCTCAAGCACGAATAGCGGCAGTTCAGCTTTGGGCACTAACCAGAGCGAATTTATAGAGCAAATCTATCAAGGATTATTTGGACGTTCGCGTGACGAGGCAGGTCTAGCCTATTGGAAAGCACAATTAGCTTCTAGCAGCAGTACCCTCAGCCCTCAGTCAATTATTGATACTCTCAGTAAAGTTGATGGTAATGACAGCGGAACGTTTAATCCTTCTGGAAATAGAATAAAAGAGCAATTGGCTACATTGCTGGTCAAGCCTTTAGATTCGAATAGTGGGCCTAAGTCTGTACCGGATACTGACTTAACTTCAGCCGATGCATCAAAGCCGTCATCCTCAGGTATAAACAGCTTCACTGCAGAGGCAGCTAAGCAAGCGTTGATTGAAAAATTGAAACAAGTCACTCCTGCAAAATGAAATTGAGCTATAAGGACAGATGATGCAGGCCCCATTTCGGCAGCACAGCGATTTAAATCATTGACTGCGCTGCAGAAGGGGTTCTGAAGTTTTGCAGAGGGTAAAAATACTGAAAAAACAACTTTGAATTTTCAGTAAGGATGCTCAGAACTTGAGATTGCTATATAGCCTTTTCTATAAATGAAATAACGGTCTATTTTAAGATTAAATATTGGGGTTGAAATGAATAAAAAATTAATGGCGATTGCTCAGCCTAAAACATTGCTTTTATGCAGTTTAATCGCAACGGGGCAGCTTTGTTTTGCAGAAAATATCCCAAATGCAGGTCAATTATTACAGGAAGCAAAAATCCCTCAAATTCAGCCTGCACAAGAAAATAAAGTCCCGGAAGCATCTGAGCCGCGATATGCTGTTCATGGGGAGCAGCAAGTGTTTGTTCGGCAATTTGAGATTCAGGGCAATACGCAGTTTTCTGAATTGATACTTCGCCAACAAATTCAAGCCTATGAAGGCAAGCAGCTGACATTGACGGAATTGCAGCAAGCAGCAGACAAGATCAGTGATTATTATGCACAAAATGGCTATAGCTACAGCTATGCATTTTTGCCGGCCCAAACGCTGAATGGGGGAATTGTTACCCTTCAAGTCGTAGAAGCACAATTGAGTGGCGTGCATTTAAGCAATGCATCTAATACCCAGCCATGGCTGGTAAATCAAATGATTGCGCCATTACAAAATAAACAGCTATTGACTGATCGATCTCTAGATGAAATAGCATCACGCTTGAATCGGCTAAATGGAGTGAAAAATAATTTATCTTTTACTGCAGGACAGTCACAAAATGAAACTTTACTGAATGTAGAGTTGGCTCCGGCACAAAAATATCAGGCATATTTAGGTGCAGATAATTTCGGCGGTAAATATACGGGTAAAGTCCGTGGTACAGGCGGTGTACGTGTGAACAGTCTATTGGGGCTGGGGGATCAGCTGTCATTGGATGTCATGAGCAGCGGTCAGCGGATGAACTATGGAAAAATCGGTTATTCAGCATTGGTACATGGTTCAGGAACACAAGTAGGGGCGAGCTATTCATATTTAGAATATGAGTTAGGTCAAGATCTAAAAGATGCAGGCTATGAAGGTAATGCTAAAGAAACTTCTGTTTGGTTGCAGCAGCCAGTCATGCAAAGTACAAAGCAGCAAACCATGCTGTCCTTAAACTATACATATAAACAATTAGAAGATGATGTTAAGACAGTTCAAAATTATAACCACCGTAATGTCGAAAGCTTCCAGCTCGGATTAAATCATTCATCCTATGACTCAGTGGGTGGCGCGGGCTTTAATGAGTTTGTAGTAATTAATTCATTTGGACATTTAGATATTAAAGATGATGCTGTCAAAGCTGTAGATGCACTTTCACGTCAATCTGATGGTGACTATTTAAGTGTATTGCTGAAAGCATCGCGCCTGCAAAAAATTATGAAGAGTAATGAATTATTTGCATCTGTAGAAAGTTTTTATAGCCCTGATAATCTGGACAGTTCTGAAGCTTACTATGTGGGTGGTTCAAGCTTCATGCGCGGTTATAAAAGCAGTCTGTTCTCTGCATCGCAAGGTTTGGCATCAAGTTTGGAGTTGAGGCAGGACTTATGGTCAAATGCGCAAAATCGGCTGAACGGAAAATTATTTTTTGATATGGCTAAATTAAAGTTGAATGCACAGACATGGATAGGTTCTACTGAAAAGAATACAGTATCGCTGAGAAGTGCGGGCATAGGCCTCAGCTGGTACAATCGTTATGCAGGCAGCATTCAAGCTACATTCGGATTTCCTTTAGGTGACAAGCCTGTACAAATGAATGATCGT
>JBLZXS010000353.1:0-5332 GCA_050285325.1 Acinetobacter sp. | reverse complement strand
TGGTGGTGACCACGTTCCATGCTGCGCGCCCTTTAGAGATATGATCTAAAGAGGCATATTTACGTGCCAAAAGGTAAAGTTCTTCATAAGTGGTCGAAGCCGTGGCAATAAAGCCGATATTTTTGGTCACGGCAGAAATAGCAGCAAATAAGGTTACCGGTTCAAAACCGACAACTTTGTCGCTATAGCCGATACTTTGCTTGCTTTTGGAAGCGCCATGACTCCAGTTCACCGATAAACCATCAGCCAGAAAGTAGGCATCAAATAGGCCTTGTTCTGCGGTTTTAGCCAGTTCTATGGCGTAATCAATACTTAAATGATCGTGTGGACGGGACTGTGGATGACGCCAGCCTGCTGCGTGCTGGGAGGTAGTCGGAATAAAAGCACCCAGTTTGATTTGTCGTTTAGCCATGATCCTGCCCTGTTATCATCATTTATTTTCAACAGGTTTATAACAAGGAATCAAAAGCTTGAAAAATACGATAAAATTAAATCCTTATAACTGATACGGGATAAGGGGGAAAAGCTGGATTAATCCAGCTTTTAAGTCGGGTGTTGAAAGGCTAAGTCATGGCTATATGGGTGTTTAAATTAAGGCAGTCACGGTTTTTTTCTTCCAGAAAAATTGATAATACAGACCTTGCAGAATACACAAACAGACAAAGGCCAGCGCATAGGCATACCAGATGCCTTGCAAGCCCCACCATTGGCTGAACAAATAGGCGCAGGGCACTTCAATGCCAATAATAGCCGCGATATTGATGATCATGGGAACAGTCACCGTACCGCTGGCACGCATGATAGAGGCAAAAATCGCACTCGCTCCAAAGAAGATAATCGACCACAACACAATAAACAGTAACTGCTGACCCAAGATCATCACTTCAGCATCAGTAATAAACAATGCCATCAGATATTTAGAGAACAGATAAGCCAAAGCCACCAGTCCACCAGTAATGGCGATATTCATACCGAGCGCCGTACGCGTAACTCTGTTCAGTAGGTCGGATTTTCCGGCACCAATCGCTTGTGCAGCAAAAATGGAAGCAGCAATAGAAATAGATAGAGCGGGAAATTGAATGTAATTCAGTACCTGATTAACAGCCCCATAGGCTGCGGTTGCATGTGAACCATAGCGATTGACCAAGCCCACAATCACCAAACCTGCGACCGAGGTGGTGATCATTTGAATCCCTGTCGGAATGCCGAGTCGCAGAATGATTTTACTGAGTTCAGGTTGATGACGGATATGACTGAGCAAATGGCGGTCAGGCTTGAGCGGATGATCTTTTTTATTTAAGTACATCGCTAAAAAGATCAGTACCGCCAGATAACCAACAATAGTGGCAATAGCGGGAGCAATAATACCCATTTTCGGAAAGCCAAAATAACCTGCAATCAGTACTGGCGTAATGAATACACCAATCAGGATGGTCATGCCCGAAGCAATCAGTGGGGTAGTACTGTCACCGACACCGCGTAAAATAGAGGTATAAATAATATAAATAAACAGCAATGGACTGCCGGCCAGCATCCACTGTACATAAGGCAATGACATATGCATCACGTCCGGATCTGTACCTAAGGCAAGCAAAATATGTTCAGCAAAAAATACGCCTAATAGGGCAATAATGCTGCCGCCAATTAAAGTCATAAACAGGGTAGAGCCGACCACACAACGCACTTTTTCAACATTTTGTGCACCCCATGCTTGCCCAACCAGAATAGTTGCACCCGCAGACAATCCAATTACAAAAGCCATTAAACAGAATAAAATCGGGAAGAACACCGCGACTGCTGCAATGGCATTCACCCCCATCATTTGCCCGACAAAAATGGTATTAATGGTTCCGGACAGGTTTTGTAAAATATTGGTCGCAATCAACGGCATCAGGAAAATTAAAAACGTTTTCCAGAGGTTTTGTTGATTGAGCAGAGGTTGATGTGGAGGCATGCTACATCCTGTAAATATATTTTTATCATTTTCAGATCTACCCTCACACTACCTGAGATAGCTTAAAAAAGCCTTAGTTGTTAGGTAACTAAGGCTAAATTTGATGAAGAAATTATGAACTTAAACTGCAGATAAAATGGCAGATGCTTGCTCCAGGGTTTCATCTTTTTTGGCAAAACAAAAACGGATTAAACGCAAATTATCCGGCGGCTGCTGATAAAAAACCGATACTGGAATCGCGACAATCCCATGCTGTTCAGCCAGAAATTTACACATTTCGACATCGTTTAAATCAGGGCGAATGGCACTGTAATTTAGGTTCTGGAAATACGTCCCTTGCGACGGGGTAAAATAAAAGCGTGAGTTGCGGATGCCTGAATTAAACAGATCGCGTTTTTCCTGATAGAAGTCAGCAAGTCCTTCAATATGCTCAGGATGTTGCTGCATAAAGGTTGCCAGAGCCATTTGTACCGGCGTCACGCCACAGAAACTGACAAATTGATAAATCTGTCGGAATATTTTCATCAGTTCAGGGGAAGCAATGCAATAACCGGTTTTCCAGCCGGTGACATGAAAGGTTTTACCAAATGAACCGACCACAATGCTGCGATCACGTAATTCAGGAAAAGACAGGGCCGAATAATGCTGTTGACCATCAAAAACCAGATGTTCATAGACTTCATCGGACAGCACCACAATGTTTTTATCCCGAATCAGTTCAATTAAATTTAACCAGTCCTGACGTGACCAGATGGCACCTGTAGGGTTGTGAGGGGTATTCACAATCACCATACGGGTCTTGTCATTAATCGACTCTTTAACTCGATTCCAGTCCACTGAAAAATCCGGTGCAGTTAAGGCAATATGAACCGCTTTGCCTCCGACCAGTTGTACACTTGGACCATAACTGTCATAGCAGGGATCGAAAATAATCACTTCATCATCGGCATGGATCAGAGCTTGAATGGCAACAAAAATAGCAAGGGTGGCTCCAGGCGTAATGGTGATTTCGGTAATGGGATCAATCACCAATTGATCGCGTTTTAAAAATTGATGGGCCAATTGTTCACGCAGAGAAATCAGACCATCGCTTGGTGCATACTGATTAAAACCATCTAAAGTCGCCTGACTTAAGGCTTTTAATAGGGCAGGCGGAGCATCAAAGTCCGGAAAACCTTGGGAAAGATTTAAAGCATTCAGGCGATGAGCCATTGCAGTCATCACACTAAAAATAGTGACCCCTTGTGCAGGTAGTTTGGAATGGATGTCAATCATGACCTGAACTCTTGAAGATATTTTTATTATTTTGAGTGTAGCAGTAACCCAGTAATAGCAGAATAACAGCGGATCTTAATTGTTTTGATTTTTTAACGAATCGAATCAAGTTAACTGCATTGCTTATTTTTATGAAATTAACAAAAAACCAACTAGACTAAAAAACAAACATTTTCTAGAATGCAGCCACTAATTAAAATAACATCCTTAAAATAATAAATTATTATGCTAAAAACGATCCATGCTGTGATGGAAGGTGTGGGCTTGAGTTTGCAAAAGCGCGCCCTACATATCCAATTTTCTCATCAATTACTCAATTCCCAAGTCTTTATCCAAAGAATTGAAGGACAACATCGACTCAATCGAGGGCTGAAAGCTGAACTGATTTGCTTGTCGACCAATGCACATATTCCGCTGAAACAGTTTATTGGCGGTCAGCTGGCAGTTGATCAGGTGACCGATACAGGTCAACTGTCTCGAATCACCGGCATTATCACGGGAGCCAGCCAAGGTCAAAGTGATGGTGCATTCACCCTGTATAAATTGACCATTGAAGATGCGACAGCACTTTGGCACAAACGCCGTAACAGTCGTGTATTTATGAACAAAAGTGTACGGGATATCAGTGAAATCCTGTTTAAGGAATGGCAAACGAAAAGTGTCTTGTTTGCAGCCAGTTTAGGTTTAAATACTCAAGGCTTGAGCCGGGAATACGATGTACGTCCTTTTGTGATGCAGGCCAATGAAACCGATTATGAGTTTTTAACCCGACTATGGCGCAGTGAAGGCATCAACTGGCTGATTGATGAAGCAGAACAGGTTGTAACAACTTCATCAGCAGCCATACAGCCACAGAAATTACGTTTGATTGATAACAATAATCAATATAGTGCTTTAATTAGAAGAAGCATTCGCTTCCATCGCAGTCATGCCACAGAACAATTCGATAGCATCACCAGTTTTATTGCTGAGCGTCATTTGCAGTCGACCGCTATTCAGATCCAGCGTTGGCAAGCTAACAGCTTGTCGCAAGATCAAACTAATAGTCTGTTTAGTACTCATCAACATAGTGATTTGCAAGACAATGAAACCTTAAGTCTAGAACAAGCCTGGAGCATCAGCCCCGCCTGGACTTCGGATTTAACCGGTGCCGATCAAGCCACGGCTTCAGGCAGCCAACAGTTAGATAAATTCAATCAGCAGTTGTCCCAATATCAAGATTTGCAGTCCAAATATTTTACTGCTCAAAGTAGCGTACGTGATGCTCATGTCGGTTACTGGTTTGAATTGCTTGATCATCCGGAAATTGATCTGCATTCAGGTTCAGATAAAGAATTCCTGATTCTGGGCAAAAGCTTTTATAACCAAAATAATTTGCCCAAAGACATGTTGCAGCAGTTAGAGCATCTCCTTCGTTTAAGCCACTGGCAACAGCTGGGAGAGGAGCGACAGGGTAATGAGCTGTATCTGGTACGACGCAATATTGCCGTGGTACCTGAATATAACCCCCTGAAGCATCGGCCTGCGGCTTATCCGCAACGGGCTAAGGTGGTGGGTCCTGAAGGAGAAAGTATTTATGTAGATCAATGGGGACGCATCAAAGTACGTTTCTTGTTTACCCGTACCGAGGATCATAGACATGATGGCGGTGCAGGAAGCAATGAAAATGACACCGATTCCGCTTGGGTTGATGTACTCACGCCATGGGCGGGTGAAGGTTATGGCGCTCGCTTTCATCCACGAATGGGTGAAATTGTGGTGATTGACTTTTTTGAGGGGGATGTGGATCGGCCTTTCGTGGTGGGGAGGATTCATGAAGCGGAACGCCATCAAACCAAATTCGATCTGAAAGGTCAGTTACCCGAGACCAAAAAGCTCAGCGGCATCCGCTCGCAAGAAGTGGATGGAGCAGGTTTTAACCAGCTGCGTTTTGATGATACTCGCGGACAGATCAGTACCCAGTTACAGAGTAGCCATGGTACCAGCCAGCTGAACTTGGGGAATTTGAGTCATCCTAAAAATCAAGAAACCAGTGATGGGCGTGGTGAAGGCTTTGAGTTAAGAACAGATCAATGGGGTGCTGTTCGGGCGGGCAAAGGTTTG